>JANPMZ010000224.1:0-2111 GCA_031427195.1 Nitrospirota bacterium | reverse complement strand
GAATCGAGGCAGATCGGCACTCCGCCGCCCAGCTGTACGGCCTCGGTCGCAAGCGGCAGCAGTTCCTCGTCGCCGTTGCCGTCGTCCGATACCTGCACGTTGATGAGGTCCGCGCCCTTTTCAGACAGTTCCTTTGCCATGGCTTCGATGGCTTTTTTGTCCTTCTTTTTTACCGCTTCCATGTAGGCTTTGTTCCGAACACTCAGGTTGTCTGCGATTACGAGCATATATCCTCCTTCGATTTTCGAATATCCGGCTGATACGTAGTATCACCGTGTTCGCTGCTGGTGAGCTCATTATAGCATAGCAGGAGCTTTTGCGGAAATGCCGAGTTCAAGCGGAAACACGCCGCATCTTTCCTTGACATTATTTTGTCGAATCCCTTATTATGTCCCATGCGGATCGAACCCTTAAGCCTTCTTCACAAGGATCTCCTTGTGCCTCGCCTCAAAGCCGTGACCACGATGATCTCCGAGTATACTTTTGCCAACCTCTACCTGTTCCGGCAGAACCACGATTACGAGGTGGCTCTGGACAAGGAAGTGTTCATTCGGGGCCGTTCCTACGACGGACATACCTATCTCATGCCGACATCCGACCTTCGGAAGATCGATATGGCCTATCTCCGGGAATTGATGCGCACGGTCGAGTATCTGTTTCCCATTCCTGAAGCGTGGCTGTCGATCTTTGATCCTGATGATTTTGAAATATCCTTTGCCGAGGGCGACGCGGACTACGTCTACACCGTGGAGAAGATGAGCGCCTTGAAGGGAAGAAACCTCCACAAAAAGAGAAACCTGATCAAGCAGTTCCTCGAACACTATCAGCACGATGCCAAACCCCTCACCAATGACCGGCTCGATGATGCCCGCTTCGTGCTGAGCGACTGGCTGGCGACAACGGAAATGCAGCCCGCGGACACGGACCATGCGTCCTGTCTCGAAGCCCTTGACCGCTATGAAGAGCTCGTTCTGTGCGGCGGCATCTATTACGCCGAGGGGGAGCCGGCCGGGTTCGTGCTCGGCGAAGAGGTGAACGAGGAGACCTTTGTGCTGCATTTTGCCAAGGCCCGGACGAAGTTCAAGGGCGTGTATCAATATATGTTCAATAATTTCGCAACGATCCTTCCGCCCAAATATAAATGCCTGAACCTCGAACAGGACCTGGATAAGGAGAACCTGCGGGTCTTCAAATCCTCGTACCTGCCGGAGGCCATGGTCCGGAAGGCCCGCATACGGCTGAGATCATGAGTGAACGCATCGTTGACCCGAAACTGCGGGATTTGCGCGGACCAACAGGATCAGGCAATGTCTGTTGATCGCCGGAAAGAGGAGGTCAGCGCGGTCGGAGACCGCCTGGAGATGAAGGCCGATGTTATCATCATCGGCGCCGGCGCATCGGGCCTCATGTGCGCGGTTGCCTGCGGCAGACGCGGACGGTCCGTGCTCGTGCTCGACCACAGCGAACAGGTCGGGGCGAAGATCCTTGTTTCGGGCGGCGGACGGTGCAATTTCACGAACCATCAGGTCGCTGCCGAGCATTATCTCTCCAGCAACCCTCAGTTCTGCCGGTCCGCCCTGGCACGGTTCACGCCGCGCGACTTTCTTGCGCTCGTGGAGCGGCACAATATCCGCTATTACGAAAAAGAAGCAGGCCAGCTCTTCTGCCAGGCCAGTTCCCGCGCTATTCTTACCATGCTTCTGAAAGAATGCGACAAGGCGGGCGCACAGATCCGTCCCCGGCACAAAGTTACCCAAATCGAAAAAACCGACATCTTCTCCGTGACGACCGATCACGGGACCTTCCTGTCGCAATCGCTGGTCATTGCCACGGGCGGGCTTTCCTATGCGAGTCTCGGGGCAACTGATCTGGGGCACCGCGTTGCGAAACAGTTCGGGCTCAAGACCGTTCCGCCGAAGCCGGGGCTCGTACCCCTCACGCTGCAGGCAGAGGAGCAACGATCGACCCGCGAGCTGGCAGGCATTTCACTGGACACCATCGTCTCATGCAGCCGCAGATCATTCCGGGGGAATATTCTGTTTACGCACCGGGGTTTGAGCGGACCGGCTATCCTGCAGGCCTCGTCCTTCTGGACGCCGGGCGAGCGCATC
>JANPMZ010000223.1:0-5937 GCA_031427195.1 Nitrospirota bacterium | reverse complement strand
GTCGCGCCCCGCCAGCTCGGAAAGATCCCGGCCACGGCCCCGACGATGAAGGCCGCCAGAAGGTCCAGGTAAATGGTCTCGGGAGTGATGCGGAAGACCGGAATGAACGAGCCCAGTTGCCTGCCGATCCACTGTGCCGCGGGGAAGCTGAGCGCAACGCCCAGGACCCCGCCGGCCATGGCGATGACCAGGGATTCGCCGAATACCACGCCGGCAACATGCCAGCCGCTAAAACCCAGGGTCTTCAGGGTGGCGTACTCGGCGATGCGCTCCCGGGCCGTCATGGCCATGGTGTTCGCCGCAACGATCATGATGATCACGATGACCACATAGGAAACGAGACGGATGGCGACGATGATCGCCTCGGTCATGGATACGAAGCTCATTTGGAACGACCGCTCGGTCTCAGTGAGCGTCTCGGCCAGGGAGTTCTTGAACATGCCATCGACGAAGAGCGATACTTCCGCCGCGAGGTCCGGGCTGGCAAGACCCAGGACGTAAAAGCCAACCTGGTCGGCGCGCCGCGCCGCGGTCTTACGCACGGATTCATTCAGATAGTCCCAGTGAAAGAAGAACTGCGTAGTGTCGGTCGCACGCTCCGCGCCCCGGTAGATGCCGCGCACCACGAACTCCCATTGGCCGGGGAAGATGGTGCCGCGCAGAGTGACCCCGTCTCCCACCTTCCAGCCGAAGCGCTCCGCGGTGTTCCTGCCTACGATGCAGCCCTTCCGGTCAACAAGGAAGGCCTTCTTTTCCCCGGCCGTGAGCACGTATTCGGGATACAGATCCAGGTAAGTCTTCGGCTCCACGGCGAAATTGGGGAAGAAGTTCTTTTCGTCGATGTAGACCCCGCCGAACCAATTGCCGGAGGAGACCGTGGTGACGCCGGGCACCTGGCGGATCTTTTCCAGGTACGAGGCAGGCAGGAGGAAGACGAGGGAGATGGCGTTCCGCGTGATGAGCCGGGAAGATGAGGAAGACTCCACGCCGAGGTACCACGCGCCGACGAGGGTGCGCAGGAGACCGAAGGCCAGCACCGCGATTGCGACGCCGACAACCGTGAGCGTGGTCCTGAGCTTGTGGCGCAGAGAGTTGCGGAGGACCAGCTTAAGGATGAACATCGTTCATCACGCCCTTCTCAAGGTGGCGGACGAGGTGGGCCTTTTCCGCGGCCCGGGGATCGTGGGTCACCATGATGATGGTCTTGCCGAATTCCCTGTTGAGGCGGGTCATGAGGCCCAGCACGTCCTCCGCGGAGACGCGATCCAGGTCTCCTGTGGGCTCGTCGGCCACGAGGATCGTCGGGTCGGTGACCACGGCCCGGGCGATCGCCACGCGCTGCTGTTGTCCGCCGGAGAGCTGAGAGGGATAATGGTCCATGCGGTCCTCAAGGTTCACTACGGAAAGGGCCATGTTCACGTGCTCGTGTCGTTCTTTTCGGGAAAGCCCCGTGAGCAGGAGCGGCAGCTCCACGTTCTCAAAGGCCGTAAGCACGGGTATGAGATTGTAGAACTGGAAGATGAACCCGACATTGATGGCGCGCCATTGCGCCAATTCGGTCTCGGACAGGGTCGAAAGGTCCACGCCGCCGATGGTCACCGTGCCGCTGTCCGCCTTGTCGATGCCGGCAAGGATGTTGAGCAGCGTACTTTTGCCCGAGCCTGATGGCCCCATGAGCGCCAGGAACTCGCCGTCGCAGATCTCGAAGGTGATGTTCTCGAGCACCGGAACGGTCTGGGAACCGCGCCGGTAGGACTTGTTGAGGTCCTGGACGGAAACGATGTTCCGGGGGCAGTGTCCCATTATTTTTCCTTCCGCGCGACCGGGGAGCCGTTCTTAAGCTTTTTGGCAGGGTTCATGACGACCTTCTCGCCCGGCTTCAGGCCGTCGCGGACCTCAATGCTGTCACCGATCTTTTCGCCGAGCGTGACCACGGTCTCCACGGCCCTGTTGTCCTGAACAACGAACACCGATTGCTTCCCATTCCGGGACACGAGGGCCGCAGGGTTCACCGCGGTCCGGGGTGATTCCTCGTCGCGGGTCACCTCCCGATCGAGGAAGGCGACGCGGGCGCTCATCTCGGGTAGGACGCGCGGATCACGCTCCACAAAGCGGACCTTGACCATGACCGAGGCCTTGCTGCGGTCGGCCGTCGGTACGATCATGTGCACCGCGCCGCGGAACCGGTCGTCCGGCAGGGCATCAAGCTGGATCTCGCAGGGCTGACCTTTCTTCACCTTGGAGAGGTTCGACTCCGACACGTCCACTTCGACCTGGAGCGACGACATGTCGGCGATGGTCACGACCGAGGCCTTGGCATTGGCCGCGGCGCCCAGGGGGGTGACGATGTCGCCGACGTCGGCGTTCTTGGTCAGCACAACTGCGTCAAAGGGCGCCCGGATCAGGGTGTACTCCACGGCAATTTCAGCGGACCGCAGGGCTGCCTCGGCTCCGGCCACCGCGGCCTGGGACCGTTTCAGACGCGTATCAGCGGAGTCGAGCTCGGACTGCGCTACATAGCCCTTTTCCCGCAGCTCCTTCATGCGTCCGTAGTTCTGCTGCGCATCGGCCAGGTCCGCTATAGCATTGTTCACGCCCGCCACAGCCTGGTCGGTGGAGGCAAGGACATCCCGGTTCTCCAGCCGTGCGATGACCTCGCCGGTCCTGACCTTACTCCCTTCCTCCACGCCGAGCCACTCAAGCCTGCCGGTCGCCTTGGAGGCAACTGCCGCCTTGCGCTGCGCCACGATGTACCCGCTGGCGTTCAGGAGCGTGAACGATTGGGAAGGGTATACCCTCGCCACGACGGAGGTTTCCACCTCGAGGGCGGGGTTCGCGAAGAGCGTGTAGACAACCGCGAACACCCCCAGGCCGCCGATGGCGATAAGGCCCCACCGGGGCAGCTTCCGCTTTCGCTGGAAGTTCGCTCCGGATTTATCGAGCTTTAACTTTGACAGGTCGTTGTTCGTCATGGGTAGCCTCTCAAAGCGCAATCACGCTGTTAGCGCATATTCAATGTTGCGAACTGCCTGAGTCGTTGTTGGACCAGTGTGGCGGTCATGCTCGTAAAGAATTGTCTTTGCTTTAACGTCAGTGCCGGCGCCTGAGTCATGGTATGGCCTTTCCCGCATGCATACTATGATACTGATGTAAATACATTTTACCATGCATGTAAGCGAAAAAACAAGTGGGTAAAATTGATGGACTCGTAAGAAGTCCGAAAGTGTCACCCTGAACGAAGTGAAGGGTCTCTCATCGTATTGAAAGGGCGAGTTTCTTCGCTGCGCTCAGAGTCCTTGCCAATGGCCTTGCTCGCCGCCGTCAAAGCCCGCTGACACGGCATTCTTCGCGGCTTGCGTACACGCAGCGTGAGATCCAGACCTTAATAAGCACCGTGCCCTGCGCTGCGATGGCCTTGAAATATTTTTTCCCAGCGCATAGAAAAACTTGCCTTTTGCATATGTTTGTAGTAATTTTGAACAAGTTCACGTTTGATCCTGGCGGAATGGAGTTTATTTTATCGTTCGAAGAGAAGGTTGTTTTATGGCAAGAAAAAATTCCCCTGTTGACTCACGTTCCTCCGGTCGCCGCCGATTCCTGCTCGTTGTGGACAGCGATGTAAGAAAACTCTCTCAAACGGCCACGCTGCTTCAGCGTTTCCAGTATAATATTTGGACGGCTCACAGCGCGGCAGAGGCTCTGGAAATGGCGTCTGTTGCGGTGCCGGCCCTTATTGTTACTGCTCAGTTCCTTGATGACCTGTCCGGCCTTGAGCTTATCAAGCAGCTCCAGCGGAGCGGTCGGCTTCGCACCGTTCCCATTGTCGTGCTTACCCGGAAGACCGCTTCTGCAAATGAGCGAGACTGCCTCTTCGCAGGAGCGCTCACCTGCCTCTCCATGCCGATCCAGTTGGAAGATCTGTACCGGGTGGTTCAAGTGGCGGTCGAGCCCCTGCCGCGCATGAACCTCCGGATCAACACCAACCTGTCGGTGATCGTAAACGACCGGAATGTCGAGTGCGTTGAGGGCGAGTGCGCATCGGTCCTTTCCGAGCACGGCTTATATGTCCGTTCGCCCGACCCCTATCCGCTGAACACCAGGCTTCCCGTCCAGATCCGTCTTGCCGACAGGACCATCGCTGCCGATACCGTGGTCATTTACAGCCACCAGGCCGGTGACGACCCCCAGGACGAACCGGGAATGGGGCTCCAGTTCACGGAGATATCGCGGGAGGACCAGAAGCGCATACGGCTCTTCATCAGGCACGAGATCACGAAGGACATCGACGCACGGTGATTTTCACAGAACGGGACCCTCTCCTGCTTTAAATCCGCCAAACAGCGTCAACTCCATAAACAGCTTGTTTTTACAACATACTGATGCTATCTTAACGCTGTTGGAAGTCCGAAGCCCGGTGGGCCGAAGGAGGAGCTTGATCGGTGCCTGATATCCATTCGTTCAAAGAAGCCATCCAGTCTTTGGTCAGGAAATTCGATCAGGACAAAAATCACTACCTCCAAAAAGGCTATCCCGAGGCCCAGGTCCGGATCGACTTCCTCAATCCCTTTTTCGATGCCCTCGGCTGGGACATCGAGAATAAAGCCCACAAGCCGCCCCATGAGCGTGACGTGCTCGTCGAGCTTTCTCCGGAAACATCCCTTCGTCCTGATTACAATTTCCGCATCAACGGCAATACCAAATTCTTCGTCGAGGCAAAAGCCCCGTGGGTGCCGCTGGACGATGTGAACCACATCATGCAGGCCAAGACCTACGCGTGGTCGACCAAGGAAGTCTCCTTCGTCATTCTCACCGACTTTGAGGAGTTCAAGCTCTTCGACGCTTCGCTGAAGCCCAATCCCAAGTATCCGCAGGAAGGCCTTCTTTACAGCTTCAAATATACCGATTATCCCGCCAACCTGGATAAGCTGTGGGAACTGTCCAAAGAACGGGTCACCGAAGGTTCACTGGAAGCGCTGCTTCCGAGGGACCCGAAGAGCAAACGCCTCAGAATCCCTCCGGACAAGTCTTTTCTCGAAGACCTGACCGGGTGGCGCACAGAACTTGCCAAGGACATCAATAAGCGAAATCACGAGCTCGACGTCCATGTGCTGAACGACGTGGTCCAGAAGCTGCTCGACCGCATCATCTTCATCCGCATAGCCGAAGACCGGAGGATCAGGCCCGAGCGGGAGCTTTGGGAGATCGTGGCGCAATGGAGGGAAGAGGGCAAGCGCAAGTCCATGATGCCCGCGCTCGTGGACCTCTTCCGCGAGGTGAACGACGACTTAAACGGCGACATCTTCAAGCCCCATGCCTGCGAGAGCGTGGAAGTCGATTCAGATCTTCTCTCCGACATCATCGACAATCTCTATTTCCCCAAGACCCGCTACCGCTTCGACGCCATCGGCGTTGAACTGTTAGGCAGCATCTACGAGCGCTATCTCGGCAGCACTATCCGCGTCACGCCCCAGCGCGTGAAGGTTGAAGAAAAGCCTGAGGTAAAGAAGGCAGGCGGCGTTTATTACACGCCGAAGTTCATTGTCGATTACATCGTCAAGAACACCGTGGGCAAGCTCATCGAAGGCAAGACCCCAAAGCAGATCGAGAAGATAAAAATACTCGACCCGGCCTGCGGCTCGGGTTCGTTCCTTCTCGGCGCATACCAATATCTCATCGACTATCATCTCCGCTACTACCGCGAGCACCCCAAAGACGCCCAGACCCTGTTTCTGGATATCTATACAAAGGTGAATCCCGACGATCTCGCTTTGCCGCTGCACGAAAAGGCGAGGATCCTGAGGAACAATCTTTTCGGCGTGGACATCGACGCACAGGCAGTGGAAGTAACGATGATGAGCCTTTACCTCAAGGCGCTTGAAGGCGAGCGCCTGCCGCTTGCCACTGTCGCGCTACTGATCGAGCGGCGAGTGCAAGTGC
>JANPMZ010000222.1:0-3087 GCA_031427195.1 Nitrospirota bacterium | reverse complement strand
CCGGCTGGCACGGGATAGGTGGCCTCTTTCCCCCCCGAACGCACGACAACGGTCCGCTCCTTGTGGTTGAACGTCATATCCCTTTTCTTTTTGCGTTTGCCATGGCTTTGGTCGAGGTGAAAGGAAAGACTGGAGAGCGTTTCGCTGTCGACCAGGCTGTCGATCCGGTCCGCTACTTCGTAGAACTTATGGACCATTCCCGCCGAACGTGCCGTTGAGGTAAAGTGATAGGCGGTCCCGCCATCGGGCATCTTTTCTTCAGTCACTTCCATTACTGCCGTGCCTGCTTTAACGATGTTGGACCAGCTGATGGTGTAGGTGAGCTTCTCTCCGGAAGAAAAGGGCGGCTCGTGGCGAGCGAAAGGGGGATATTTTTGGCCGGGGTCAGCCGGTAGTGCTCCGGCCAGAGTCAAAAGGAGTACAATCACAACAAGTTGCATTACGGTCCGCATGAAATAGCTCTATCTCCGTTTACACAGTGTAATTGATGGCAAATCAGCCTTGCCAATAGTTTCATATAATAGGTAAAAGTCGTTCATTTGTAAAGATAATTATTAAACCGGGCATCACGCTTCCTTTGTGCATGACCGGATTTTAATCTTGCGGCGACTGCTGTTTTGTACTATTATTCAACCGGCAACCTGCTCCTGCGGAAGAGGCACGCGATGAATACTGCAGACTGCTCTACCAACATTCTTATCATAAAGCCGGGAGCTATCGGAGATCTTCTCCAGATGACGCCGGTCATTCGGGCGCTCAAAGCAAAATATCCGGAAGCCGCGGTTTCGCTTCTTGTCGGGTCTTCTCAGACCGCAGGATTATTCAAACACCATGCTGATGTGCATGAGACCATCGTGTACGATAAAAAAGGGGAACAGCGGTCCTTTCCTGCCCTGATGGACCTCTGGAAACGGCTCCGTCGAAACAACTATGACCTGATCATAAATTTTCAGCGGAGCACTATGAAGACCTGGTTCCTGGCGAGCGCCGCTTTTCCCTGCCGGGTGCTGGTATATCACAAGACAAAGAACAGGACCGTCCATGCCGTGGTCAACTATCTCGAAACCCTGGCGCCGCTTGGCATCAATGCTACGGACCTGCGTCTGGAGCTCACCCCCGGCGCCGGGGACCGGGCGTTCGCCACGCAACTGCTTTCTTCGCAGAAAAACAGCACCGGGCCGCTCATCGCATTGAATCCCGGCGCGAGCCATCAGGTGAACCGTTGGAGCGCTGGTCATTTTGCCGCATTGGCGGATATGCTGGCTCAAAAGCTTGATGCCCGCGTCATCATCGTCGGCGGACCTGAGGACGTGAGGTTGGCTGAAGAGATCGCTGCAAAGGCCGGTTCAAAACCCCTGCTCCTGGCGGGAAAAGCAGGCCTGCTGGAGTTGGGAGCAGTGCTTGAGCAATGCGCAATGCTGGTGAGCGGCGATACGGGACCGCTTCATCTTGCCACGGCTGTCGGCATCCCCGTGGTCGCACTCTTCGGTGCTGCCGATCCGGCACGTACCGGTCCCATAGGCGACGGCCATATCGTCATACAGGCCGAAAAGGTGTCCTGCGTCCCGTGCAGAAGCCGTACCTGCAGCAACCCCCGATATCTGGAGTGCATGGAAAAGATATCAGCTGAAAGTGTTTTTGAGGCGGTCTCGACACTGGTCACGAAGGGTAATAGAATGCAATAGATTGGCCTATGATATAAATCATGGAGGGCGTCCGTTCATGAGGGTATCATCAGGGCAAGAAATTGAGATATAAACACTGCGGTTCAAACTATGTCGTCACTAAAAAAGGAGGAAACAACATGGCAACCCCGACGATCGACATGGATACCTGTATAGGCTGTGGGCTCTGTATCGAGCTCTGCCCGAAGGTCTTTGAGCTTCGGGACGATAAAGCGTGGGTCATCAATCCCGCGGCTTGCGATACCTGCGATTGCCAGCAAGCGGTGGACAGTTGTCCGGTGACCGCCATCAGCATGGAATAAGCAGCGCTCCCCCATCCTGCGTCGCTTGACAATGCGGCGCAGGACATTTTCCTTGACAAAACCCGCTGTTTCTATATTATTCCCCTACGATATAAATAACTCCACGATGCCGCTGTGGCGAAATTGGCAGACGCAAGAGACTTAAAATCTCTCGACGGGCAACTGTCGTACCGGTTCAATTCCGGTCAGCGGCACCAAAAAATAAAAAAAAGACCGGTTATTCCGCCGGTCTTTTTTGTTTTGCTGACGAACGGAATTGAACAAGGGGGCTTCGGCCACCATCCAGTCCATCTGACTCTTAATCAGCGGGTCGAACGTTCAACCTTTGAATCACCCAAATCCCCCACGATCTCCCTAAACTGCTCCAAAGCCGCCTCAAGATCCTCCACGATCTCCTGTGCGATGACATCGGGATCGGGAAGGTTGTCGGAGGCTTCGAGGGATTCGTCCTTGAGCCAGAAGATGTCGAGGCTGGCTTTGTCGCGGCTTACAAGTTCGTCATAGTTATAAAACCGCCAGCGCCCCTCGCTTTTAACTTCCTCTCCCCTCGTGGGAGAGGATTGAGGTGAGGGGGCGGGCTTTCTTCTTCTTTTCAGTCGTCATTCCGGCCCCCGAGCCGGAATCCAGTTCAGCTTTCCAGGTAGCCTTGCGATGATGCCGACTTGAGCAGCGTAGGCCAGTTGTACTTCGCGGGCACGGCACTCGGCTGATTGTACGGCGGCTTCGTGCGCTCGTGGAGAACTAACAGCGTCCCGTATCGCGGGACCATTACAATCGACATCCCGCAGTCCCATAAAGATGGGACGTTGCGGGGTCAGCCATCCCCCTTTTATCCCCTCTCCCTCTGGGAGAGGGCGAGGGTGAGGGCGGTAAGCTGCTCCACGTAATCGCCGTAGCTCATCCCATCGTCCCGGAGGACGTTACAGTAGTTCCAGAGTTTTTGAACAATAGCGGCGGAAGTCATGGTAGTTTCAGAAGCCTTTCACTTCGCCAGACTCGAACGATACGCACCTTGTTTTTATCATGCCGATAAACGATGCGAAAAGGCGGGTAAATAATCTCTCGCAGATGTTCAACATTGAACTCAGGTACAACACGAC
>JANPMZ010000221.1:0-2892 GCA_031427195.1 Nitrospirota bacterium | reverse complement strand
AACAGAAACCCCTGCGGCGGGCCTGTACAGCAAACCAGCGCCGTATTCGTCTATCAACTCTGCTCCGCCTTCCCCTTCCCGGGCTATGATCGGTGTGCCTGCGGCCATGCCCTCCATCAGCACGATACCCAGCGCCTCGTTTTCCGAAGGAAGAACGGTGACATGGCTCAGGGAGAGGATCTCGGCGATGTCCGAGGTCCAACCAGTAAAATGTATGTTCTCTTGAAGACCGCGTTTTTTGATCTTTGCAAGAAGCGAATCATAATATTCTCCGCTCAGCGGATCGCCGATGATCACCAGAAGCGGGTTTTCTCCCTGCTGCTTGCAGGCTGCAATGAGCTCCAGGGAAACCTCGTGGGCCTTGCGGGGGATAAGGCTTGAGATATGGCACAAGACGATGCTGTGCGAGTCGGTCCGCAGTTTTTGTCTCCATGCTTCACGTTTGTCCCTGTCCGCATGGGAGAATCGGTCCACATTGATACCCGGACGGATGACCGTGATCTTTCCGGCGTTAACGCCTTTTTCAAGCAGCAAATCCCGCTGTTTATTCGCCAGAACAATGACCCGGTCAGCGAACTTAAAACCGATATGATACCGCGGCACCATCATGGTACTGACCATTGGACATCCGGTGATCTTTGAAAGGAGCACCCCGAAGTGGTCCGCACGGTCAAGGGTTGTATGGATAACATCGATAGTATTCTTTTTTACTAATTGCCTCAAGAACAAAATATCCTTGATCCCCTTCATGGGGATGCCGTGACAGGGCACGCCCATGGCCTGCACCGAGTCGGTCACATACCCCGCTGGACCGCGGCAGACCACGGTCACGCGATTACCCAGGGAATGGAGGACCGAAACCTGGTCCAGGAATATCCGCTGCGCGCCATACCGGTCGTTCTTGGATATCATCTGGAGAATATTCAGCGGCATAGATTCAGCCCTTCTTTGCAATAATAGCGTTAAAGAAGTTGTAGTAATCCTCTACCATGCGCTCGCGGGCGAACCGCTCTCGCGTCCATTGCGGCCCCGCGTCCGACATCCGTTGCCGGAGTGTCTCGTTCGTAAGAACGCTGGTGACCTCCGCTGCCATGTCATCGGATCCGGAGACCAGCTTTCCCGCGGCACAGCCTTCAAGAGAATCCCGAACGCCTCCGGCGTCAAATGCGATGACCGGCGTTCCCATGCTGAGCGCTTCAAGAATCCAGATCCCAAACCCTTCGTTCCGATGGGTGCAGACCGCAACATCAATATCGGCGTAAAAGGAAAGCATCTCTTCTTTTGACAGTCTTCCTGTCCATAACACCGCTTCGGAGAGTCCTAACAATGCAGCGCGGTCCTTAAACTCCCGGACCTGACCGATGCCGGAGTCGGAAGCGACTAAAGCAAAACGAGCATCAGGAATGCTATTTCGAATAAGAAGAAGCGCGTCAAGGAATTCGATCTGGTTCTTCCAGAGATCGCCGACCGTGCCGATGATCTTTGTTCCAGGCGGAAGGTTAAAGCGCTTTCTGAGGGCGCCCGAAGGAACAAGTGCCCTATTGAACTTGTCGAGATCGATACCGTAGTAGATGATGCTGGTGCGGCTGGTCATTTTTGGAATATAGGCAATAAGCTTGTCCCGTATGTGGCGCGAGATCGTGACGATAGAGTGCATCCTTGAGAGCAAAAAGCGGTATCTGCTGAATTGCGGGACCTGCGGCGTGTACATGAGTATGGGCTTATTGCCTGAGATCAGGGCAGCAATCCATGATTGGACAATATCGTGACCACGTTGAATATCGATGATCTCGTATCCCTCATCCTTGATGACCCGGGCAGTTTGAAGGACGGTCTTTATTCCGCGCAAACCGCCTGGCCGATCAATGGGATAGAGCGCGATTGTGCTGTTCCTGAACATGTCAGCGAGCGGCGTGTCGGGACGGCAGACAAGCCCGACCTGCACACCTTTTGCCGTGAGGCCAGGCAACAAGTCGCGAAGAAATTCCTCGCCCCCGCCCCTGCCCCTGAAGTTGTTCACAAAAAGGATTTTCATCAGTGATCGTGGCTTACCGGTGATCCTGCCTTCGGCTTCCTTTGTTGTTTAGAAGTAGGGTGCGCATCGCGCACCAGCATAGTGTTTTGGTGGGCATTGCCCACCCTGCATGCTGACCCCTGGCCCCCGGACCCTGTACCCTTGAGAGTAGATTCCCACGCTTTGGCATATTTTGCAAAAACATAATAGGAGTGAAAAAGGTTCAGGATCAGTCCCTGTTTCCCGTCGAGGAAGCCGAGGCGCAGAAAATACTTGATCACAAAGGTCCCCACTGGACGGAACAGGATATTCACCCAGCCGGCCTTGAACCTCGTGACCCCCTTTTCCGTCATAACGGTCACAGCCAGAGTCGAATATTTATTAATCGATGACATGTACGAAGCAAGGTCGGGATAGGCGTAATGCAGGATAGCGTGCCGGGTGTTGCCGACGGCCCCCTGGACCTTGATCGCTTCATGGACCGCACGCTCCTCGAAGCGGCCTGCGCCTTTCCTGAATAAACGGAGGTTGCGGTCCGGATACCAGCCGCCGTACCGGATCTGTTTGCCCAGAAAGAACGTTTTACGCGGGATGCGGTACCCGTCGAGCGCTTGAGGCGCGGCTAGAATGCCGCGGAGCTCTTCGACTAGCGCCGGTTCAACCGGTTCATCGGCATCGAGGCTCAGGACCCAGTCTCCGGTTGCCTTATCGATGGCCAGGTTCTTCTGGCGTGCGAACCCGAGCCAGTCCTGATGAACGATCTTGTCCGTATACTCGCGGCATATGGCCACGGTCCGGTCAATGCTTCCGGAATCAACAACAATGATCTCATCAGCCCAGGCAACGCTCTCAAGCGTGCGCCTGATGTTCGCTTCTTC
>JANPMZ010000220.1:0-5338 GCA_031427195.1 Nitrospirota bacterium | reverse complement strand
CGAGCTCCATGACAATATCGTGCGCTACGGCGTCATGTCCGACGACCTCGCTGACTTTACCTACCAGGGCGCGGCCTTCGTACCCTATACCATGTCCAGAGATGAGATCACGAGACTCAGACAGATTGCTTTCAGGAAGTTTTATTCCCGGCCGCGATTTCTCCTGAGGAGGCTGTTCGGAATCAGGACCCTCAACGACCTTAAGGCATCCCTGAACGGGCTCAGGAGCCTTCTCTGGCTTTGGATAAAGCAGGATCTCTTCCGGCAGGGTGACGGTTTTGGGCGAGCCTGAAGCCCCTGCAGCGAGGATCCTATCAAAAAACCCTGCAAGCCCGCGGAGGTAAGTCGTTTTAATCGCCGAATTTTTTGCTGAACAAACTATGATGATCTCGTAGTTTGTATCTGCCTGATAAATCGAGATTGCCGCGTCGCTCGTGGCTGCGGCCCTTTATTGACAGGGGCGCTGCCATCTGTTATCATGGGCTGCATCGAAGCACAACAGTCTGAGCGAGGAACGTGGGACGCACTCCAGGGAGAACGATATGGTTGAAGCAAAAGTGACACTGGTCAACGGAATGCAATTTTCAGGGACTGCCACGTCAGGCCATACCCTGACCATGGACGCTGAAGAGGCATCAGGCGGCAGCAACGCCGGGTTCCGTCCCATGGAACTGCTCCTGGTGGGCTTCGGCGGCTGCTCGGGTATGGACGTGATATCCATTCTGAGGAAGAAACGGCAGCAGGTGACCGGCCTCGAGATCAAGGTCAAGGGAGAGAAGTCGGACTCCGCCCCGAAGATCTACAAGGAAGTCCACATCGAATATGTGGTGACCGGCAAGAGCGTGGAGCAGCAGGCAGTAGAGCGGGCGATCACGCTCTCTCTGGAGAAGTATTGCTCGGTAGGTGCGACGCTGGCAAAGGCTGGCACGATCACGCACAGCTTCAGGATCGTGGAAGAATGAGAGAGGGAATCTGCACCTTGTCTCGGGATGCGCCAAAAACTGCGTCGGGTGTTAACTCCCCCGGTTTTTTCATTTCCCGAGCAATGCCGGATACAGGCCAGCGTATCTTGAACGTTTCACTTCGCTGCATTCTCTCCACCCAAACCGACGGCAAGGACGACTGATCTGGTTTTTATCGACTGTGTTTTTGATCCTGGTCGGCAATGGATGCAAATCCAGGATCGCATACGGTACAGCGGGTTCGTACCTTCCGGCATTGCTAAGACTTGATGGCTACGGCCTACTTCACCTCTTCGATCTTCACGATATTTTCGTACATCGAGAAGATCGGCAGCCGCCATCCGTACTTCTTTATTTCGACGGTTTTTCCTTTTAGCTTAATGGCGTCATTTTGAACCGTTCCCGAATCGAACTTGAACCGATATTTGGCGTCGAAGTTCACCAATGGCCGGTCCTCGGTGGCGATCATGAACCGCCTATCTACTTTCGTCATCTGTGCATCGGTTATTTTCGTCGTGATCGTGTCCGAGACAAAATAACTGTAGAATACAGTGAAGATACAGACTACAATACCGATCAGAATAGCTTTTATCTTTAATCGCTTCATAATCGCTGCCATGTATGCCTCCCTGCTTCTTGGAACATCCGTTGAGTTGATCGACTGTGCTCAGGAGTCTATCTAAAATCAGACAGGGAGTCAAGGTTTTGCAGTAACTACTCAGGTCAAAACCGGTTAACCGCAGAGAACGCAAGGAACGCAAAGGTCGGGTGAGATGAGAGACATATGAAGGAATACGGTAGTAATGCCACATAGTTCGTCATTCTCTCGGAGAACGCCGGGAACATTGTGTGAATTCAGGATTCAAACCTTTTCTTTGGGCTCTTTGCGGTTAACCTGAGAAGGGGTGAATAAATTAAAAGTTCTCGACATAGCTATATAGCTATGATATCCTGTCTCCAGTCAAAATGATGGAGGTGTGAGCGTGGGCTATATCTCGAAGCTGCAAGTCATTTAAAGAAGCAACAAAAACCCAGCGTCTTCCGGTTAGCACATTGCATTCAAAGGAGATAATAAAAAAGCATAACATCCTATCGTTCGTCCCGCGATTCACCATCAAATAAATATTAAAACCTCGTTGGCCCTGTGGTTGCATTGTGTTAGAATAATTCTGCTAACAAAATCCAACACCAACGAGGTGAAGAATTATGACACAAAGAGGTCTTCCATATGAATATGAGATCGAAGAGGGCGATATCAGCGTTGCGGTAAAAGCGAAGAGCCGCATGCCGCAATGAAGAGTGCTTTTGCCGGAGGTAAATTTCCGTCGGGCGCTTTTGGAGAAAATGCGGCGTGGTGGTTGATTATGGTTTTATCTCACAACCTCAACGTTCTTATGAAGCGATTGGTTCTGGGAGACTCATGGATAACAAAGCGGATGAAGGCAATACGCTTTGGGTTTTTAAATATAGCGGGGCGGGTGATGGATCATGCATGTAGGTTACTGGTACGGATATCGGGAAATCATCCATCGGGCAGGCTGCTGATAGAAGCACGTCAGAGCATTGCCCTCCTCAGTGAATCTCCCGGCTACATCAGAGGTGATCCGACAAAAAAGTTTTTCAGAAAGACCGCTTAAGGGATAGGTGCGTCGTATCCCCTGTTTTTGGTACAACTTTGCGGATTATGACGGTCGGTTCTGGCACGGTAAAAAGGTTTTTCACAAAACGAACCCGCTGATCGCGTAAAAAGCACCCGTCACCAGTGGTTCACATGTTTTTATGGTGGATTGTGGCTTTTCCCTTGAATTGACCGGCTTTTTGTACTATGATTACGGCCATGGAAGAGCGGATTGGATCGGTGATCAGATTTTTTGATAAAACCTCTGTGGCAGCCATAAAGCTGGATTTCGGCGAACTGTCCCTGGGCGACAAAGTCCGCATCAAGGGGCCGTCCACCGATTTCATACAGACGGTGGATACCATGGAATTCGATCACCAGCCGCTGCAGAAAGCCCTGCGCGGTCAGTTCACCGGGATCAAGCTCTCCCAGCCCGCAAAGCCCTTTGACCTTGTCTACAAGGTAACGGGCTGAACCCGCCCGCATGCTTGCCTATACGCTAAAACGCCTGCTCCTGATGGTCCCCATCCTGTTCGGCATCACCCTGCTGAGCTTCGGCATCATGCGGCTTGCTCCGGGCGGGCCCGCCGAGGCGCAGATGGAATTCTCTGCCAAGGCCTCGGCAGAGGCGCGGGAACGGCTCCGGAAGCTGTACGGAGCGGACCAGCCCTTTCACAAACAGTACGCAACCTGGCTCCACAAGTTCGTGACCCTCGATTTCGGCACCGCCTTTGCCGACGGCCGCAAGGTCAAGGACAAGATCCTCGAATGCCTTCCGATCACGCTCACGATCAACCTTCTTTCCCTCGGACTTGTGCTGCTCATCGCCATCCCTATCGGCATCCTGTCGGCGACCCGGCAATACTCCCTGCTCGACCGGTTCACGACGATCTTTGTCTTTATAGGATTTTCCACGCCCTCATTTTGGCTTGCCCTCCTACTCATCTATGTTTTCGGTGTACAGTGGGGGATACTGCCAATATCGGGAAAAGAGAGCTTGGACATCACCGGGCTCACTACATGGGGCTGGCTCATGGACCGGACTGAGCACCTGGTCCTGCCGGTCTTTGTTTCTGCTTTCGGCGGTCTTGCCGGTTTTTCGCGCTACGTGCGGAACAACATGCTCGAGGTCATGCGCCAGGACTACATCCGCACGGCCCGCGCCAAGGGACTGACGGAATCCGTTGTTATTTACAAACATGCTCTCCGGAATGCGCTCATGCCGGTCATCACCATCCTCGGTCTGTCCCTGCCCGGCATCATCGGCGGCAGTGTGATCATGGAACAGGTCTTCGGCATCCCGGGCATGGGGCAGCTCATGTTCCAGTCCGTGATGTCGCGGGATTACAATCTCGTCATGGGCATCCTTGTTCCCGCGGCCTTCCTCACCATGCTCGGTAATTTTCTTGCGGACATCGGGTATGCGTTTGCGGACCCGAGGGTGAGGATGAAGTAATGCGAAGGATGAACCTGATCGGACAAATCCGGAATCACAAGCTTCGACAGGATAACAGGATAAAATCCGATAAAAAGCATTTCATCCTGTCAATCCTGTTATCCTGTCAAAAAGGTTTTATCCTATAAAATGGCCATGAACAAACCCGAATCCTTTTCAGCCCAAACGCTGTACTACCTCATGAGGAACCGTCTTGCCGTCATCGGCGGGACGCTCGTGGCGCTCGTCTTTATCCTGTCCGTCTTTGCGCCGCTCATCGCTCCCTACAACCCGTCCACGATAGACATCAAGAACATCCTGGTGGGCCCCAATTTTTCGCACTGGCTCGGCACTGACGACCTCGGCAGGGACGTGCTCTCACGCATGCTCTGGGGCGGCAGGATATCGCTCCAGGTCGGGTTCGTCGCCGTCGGCATCGCCACGCTCATCGGCATCATCCTCGGCTCGCTGGCGGGTTTCTATGGCGGCTGGATCGACAGCCTGATCATGCGCGCCGTGGACATCATGCTGAGCATTCCCACGATCTTCCTTATCCTCGCCGTGATCGCCATTCTCGAACCGAGCATCATCAACATCATGATCATCATCGGCCTCACCAGCTGGATGGAGCCTGCCCGGCTCATCCGCGCCGAGTTCATCACGCTCAAGGAGCGCGAATTCGTCATCGCCGCCCATGCCATCGGCGCCACGGACAGCCGCATCATCATGAAGCACGTTCTGCCCAACGGCCTCTCGCCCATCCTCGTCTCCGCCACCATGGGCATCGGCGGCGCCATCCTCATCGAATCGGGCCTGAGCTTTCTCGGCCTCGGCGTCCAGCCCCCGACCCCCAGCTGGGGAAGCCTGCTCTCCGCGGGCAAGGACAATATCGAGATCGCCTGGTGGCTGTCGGCGTTCCCGGGGCTTGCCATTCTCATTACCGTGCTGGGCTACAATTTGTTAGGAGAGGGTATCAGGGATGCGCTGGATCCGAGGCAAAGGGAGTAAGGAGTACTTCCTGTAACGGTAACTGTTGTAGTTTCCATCATTCGCAATACAAAAAGTTACAAACTGTTTTTTTCAGCAATATATCCTTAACCCCATCGAAATCTTTGACATCGCCGCTGATTAGGCATATATTCGTGTCTACATATACCGGGAAAGCATATATATTATAGAGGAATCATAGCAGCATGAACAATTGAAAAACCATATACAGGTATATGAAAGATTGTCATATACAGGTAGATGGTTCTATATACCTGTATATGGTTTCATATATATGTATATAACTGGTTCCGTCCCATCAAGTACTGGTTGGAA
>JANPMZ010000219.1:0-2968 GCA_031427195.1 Nitrospirota bacterium | reverse complement strand
CATGCGCAAGCTTTTAACGTGGTATGCGATCTACTATAATCGCAGACATAAGCGGACCGGACACTTATTCGAGAACCGCTACAAATCCATTCTCTGCGACGAGGACAACTATCTTTTGGCCCTGATCCGGTATATTCATCTCAATCCTGTTCGGGCAGGTATGGTCAAGACCATGGAAGAGTTGGACCGCTATCCCTGGAGCGGCCACAGCGCGATCATGGAAAAGAAGGAATGCTCCTGGCTGGACGGAAATTACGTACTGCTTCAGTTCAACGATACAAAGCGCAAAGCACGAAATGCATACCGACAATTTGTGCACGAGGGGTTCGGCATGGGTCGCAAACCGGAGTTGACCGGAGGCGGACTCGTCCGCAGTCTTGGAGGCTGGTCACAGGTGCAATCAGCTCAGGGAAAAGGACAAAAGACGGAATACGATGAGCGAATCCTTGGAAGCGGCGACTTCGTTACAGCCATATTCAAAGAAGCCGAGGATAAGCAGATACGCCAGTTCAAAATCAAGCGGACGGGATTGACCATCACGGGCATCATCGAGAAGGAATGCAAAACCGCGAGGATCAGCGAGAAGGAACTGAAGAATGGCAGCAAGCGGATGATCGTACGCACGGTACGGGAAACGATCGCCCGAAGAGGTGTGGAAGAACTTGGGCTGACATCAGCAGAGATAGCCCGGAACCTTGGCGTGTGCACATCGACCGTCACGAGGGCATTGGTGAGAGGGGAGAAGGCGGCATGATGATGCAGATAAATCGCCACGCAACGGGTGCAACAACGTCCCCCAATTTCCCTTTGAATAAAATGATCAGTGAAGCGGAACTATACGCCGGAGAGCGACAGCCGGCGCCGGGCGAGCAAGCAGTAACAGATAACTGGTTTGCTCGGACAGGACAGGGCCCGGGAGCGCATGGTGATCGCGTTGGAATGAGCTATTGCTTTGGATGCAAAAATGATATACGGGAGTTCAATACCACGGTATCACCGTCGTGTCGAGCCGATGAAAGCCAATCGCGTACTGGATATTACACGAACAGTAATGGAACTTTTTCCCCGCACGGCAATTCCAAAATTGCGACACAACCAAGAATTAACCGGAATTATGCCGGCAACCTGGTAACGGGAGCAACTTGTACACTTGGAGGAGCACTCAAATATCCTGGATTATATGAGTGGGAATGGCGTGCTCGACTATCCAGCTCGCCGACATATACAATGCAGAACCTGCAAAGTCTCATGGCCCACTGGGCCGCATTTGAGCCGCAATATTGGGCGGGGATAGACTGCTCGGGCTTAGTTTCTCGTACTATGCAGGCAAGTCAGCAGCAGTTCGTCTCGGGCGGTAATGCGTATTTCATTAATTTGGCGCGCATATCGAATGGGACAGCAGGATCTACGCCGGTAGAATTCTATACGAACGCTGCACGAGAGAATTGGGGCTCTGGAACATATTTCAGATTCATGGATAATGCTACGGCGACATATGATGAGACCAAGATCAACATCCATCCAAGCTTTAACGAAAAGTCGATGGTTCATTATCTGAGTGATACATCGGTTAATACGGTGCGGAAGCTGCATAAGGGAGATATTGTAAAATACAATGGACACATATCGACTATATACTCTTCTGATAAGCAGAATTGTAATGCTACCGCCTGCACCTATGAGATCATTCATGCGTATGGGGTGGATACTTATAAAAAGATAGTAAATGGGGTCGAGCAACGCATCTTCTCAAGGAAAGTACTTGTTACACCAAATGACATTTCTACGACCATCAGCAATCCCACTGGATTTGGAAGGATCAAATTGTGGGATTAGGAGGGGAATCTACAATGAACAAAATTATTCTAATTATTATTCTTCTGATTCTGACGCTGTCTTCGCAAAGTCACGCAGGATTTGTTGGCCCAACAGAAGTATTGTCCGCTACCTATGGAAGCGGCAATGGTCAAGTTGGGCTACGAGAAGGGGATAGTGGGGATGAATTTCCTTGGAGAATAGCAGTCAGTCCAACGGGAAGGATAGCTCTTTGTGACGAAGCGAACGATCGAGTGGTGCTATATAAATCTGATGGAACCTTTGAAAGAAGCATCAATATCCTTTCAACTGGAGTGGTGTTTGATAGTAGCGATGCGCTATATTTTAAGGCAAAGTTCCGGAAATTCAGTCAAGATGGAACGATGGCGTTTGAAAAGGATGCAGGTTATCATGAGATATTTTCAACTGATAACTCTATCATTGGCTATGACAAAGATAAAAAGACCTACTCCCTCTACTCCCCCACCGGTCAGCTCATTAAGGCTAGCGCGGAAAGACCATTGGAACTGGGGAAAGTAAAATCCATGAAGGAAAATTCGGACGGCACCAGTTCCACTGTCGTTGAGTTTAACGATACTACCTACAATATTCGTGCGCCCAGGCTTCTCGAATATTTCTCGCGGGATATTAGTGGTGGATTTTATGGTGCCATTAAGACCGGCCCGGGTGGTCAACAGTTCTACCGGATATATAAATATAACCGTTGCGGGAAGGAAATTGGATCGGTAAATTTGTTGCCGAGTATTATCGAGGAAAATAGTGAGATTGGAAGACCCACACCGGAGATTAACGTTGTTGAAGAATATGGGAAGCCCATCATCGCCCCCAATGGCGATGTCTACACCTGGAAACGCACGCCAACTACCTACTCCATCCTCAAGTGGACCTGGGTGGATGATCCGAATATGCCGACAGGCCCCGATGCGCCGACAGAGAATCAATAGGGGTCAAATCTTCATTTTTGACAATTAAGTTTTTTGTTTTATCGTTGCCCATGGCTAGGCCTCTTAGAATCCAATACCCTGATGCAGTCTACCACATCACTTGTCGCGGAAACGAACGGCAGGTAATTTTCAAGGATGACGCTGATCGAGCGCGCTTTCTCCAGATACTCACTCAATCTCTGAATATC
>JANPMZ010000218.1:0-5003 GCA_031427195.1 Nitrospirota bacterium | reverse complement strand
CCCGGAGCTCAAACGCGACTATAACCACGTCGATGCCGCAAACATGTGGTTCGTGAAGAACCCCGAATGGTTCGACGTGGCGGTCACGGAAAACCTGTTCGGCGACATCATCACCGACCTCGGCGCCATGATCCAGGGCGGGCTTGGCGTGGCGTCGGGAGGGAACATCAATCCCAACGGCGTTTCCATGTTCGAGCCCATGGGCGGCAGCGCACCCAAGTATGCCGGCCAGAATGTGATCAACCCCATGGCAGCCATCGGCGCGGCCATGATGATGCTTGAATCACTGGGTGAAACGAAGTCCTCGCAATCGATCGAGGCTGCCATGATTGCGACGATGAAGAAGATGAAGAGCCAGGCTGCGGGCAAGATGGGCTACTCGACCACAGAAGTGGGGGATATGGTAGCGGGGATGGTTTGAATATATATCTCCCCCCTTTAGAAAAGGGGGGCATGGGGGGGGATTTGAGAATCTTGAGAAAATCCCCCTCAATCCCCCTTTTTCAAAGGGGGAGGTTAATACATGCTGCCCTACAACAAAAACCTCAAACAGTTCTCCCAAAATCTCAGAAAAAATATGACCGATGCTGAGCGACGGTTGTGGTCGCGCATACGAGGCATGCAGCTTAAAGGGTATCAGTTTTATCGGCAGAAAATTATCGGCGAGTATATTGTTGACTTCTATTCTTCTCAAGCCAACATGGTTATTGAGCTCGACGGTGGACAGCATTATACCGACGAAGGTCGGCAGAAAGATAAGATAAGAGACGAGTACTTGGCAGGTCTTGGGTTGCAGGTTCTCAGATTTTCCGACAGAGAGGTACTCACACAAACGGATAGTGTTCTTGAAAAGATATGGGGTTGTCTGTAATAGGAGCAATGCATCCCCCTTTGAAAAAGGGGGACCGAGGGGGATTCATCATTTAAAAATCTCCCCTAACCCCTCTTTTCCAAAGAGGGGGGTAAAGGCTGCGGGGATGATATAAAGGCATATATTGTTTGGAGTGCATATTTCGTGAGCGGTCTGGTTCAGTGGTACTTGGCGCCATTAGTTTGGAACCGTCGAAAATCTGAAAAATCACTTCAAAGTAAGACATCATAATATGGTCATTCCCGCGAAAGCGTGAATCCAAAAAGTCCCTGGATTCCGGGTCAAGTCCAGAATGACGGTTTTAAGAATACTAAATAAGTGAGGACCAAGCTAATGATGCGAGTAGGTTTTATCGGTTGGCGCGGCATGGTGGGTTCGGTGCTCATGGGCCGGATGAACGAAGAAAAAGACTTCGATCTGATCGACCCGGTATTCTTCACCACCTCGAACGTCGGCGGCAAAGGGCCGAAGGTCGGCAAGGATGTGCCTGCGCTCAAAGATGCGAAGAACATAGATGAACTGAAGGCGATGGATGCAATTGTCTCCTGCCAGGGCGGCGACTATACCTCGGAAGTGTACTCCAAGCTGCGCGCTGCGGGCTGGAAGGGCTACTGGATTGACGCCGCTTCAACGCTTCGCATGGAAAAGGACGCTATCATCATCCTCGATCCGGTCAACATTAACGTGATCAGGGACGGCATGGCAAAGGGCATCAGGAACTACATCGGCGGAAACTGCACGGTGTCGCTCATGCTCATGGCGTTGGGCGGGCTCTACGAGCGCGGGCTGGTGGAATGGATGAGCGCCATGACCTATCAGGCTGCTTCCGGAGCCGGTGCGAACAACATGCGCGAGCTTATCAAGCAGATGGGCTCTATTCACGGCAAGGTGAAGAGCTTGCTGGACGACCCGGCAGGAGCGATTCTCGATATTGACCGCACGGTTTCCGACTACATCCGCTCCGACGCCTATCCCAGGGAATTCTTTGGCGTGCCGCTTGCGGGCTCGGTCATTCCCTGGATTGACAAACAGCTCGACAACGGCCAGAGCAAGGAAGAGTGGAAGGGACAGGCTGAGACGAACAAGATCCTGGGCCGTGAAGGGAACCCGGTCCCGATCGACGGAACCTGCGTGCGCGTCGGGGCCATGCGCTGCCACAGCCAGGCGCTCACGATCAAGATGACCAGGGATGTGCCGCTTGCCGAGATCACGGACATGATCGCCAAGCACAACAAATGGGTAAAGGTTGTGCCGAACGTGCGTGAAATAACCATTCGTGAGTTGACGCCTGCCGCAATAACAGGAACGCTCACGGTGCCGATCGGCAGGCTTCGCAAGATGAACATGGGGCCGACGTTCCTGAACGCCTTCACCTGCGGCGACCAGCTCCTGTGGGGCGCTGCAGAGCCGCTTCGCAGAATGCTGCGGATTGTTGTGGAGAAATAGAACAAAATGCTTAAGAAGAAGAGCTCCTATGTTGTTGCTGTTGCCGGCGCCACCGGGGTCGTGGGCAAGGAGATGATCGATATCCTTGAAGAGCGCAATTTCCCGGTAAGCGAGCTCGTGCCGCTGGCATCGGAGCGCTCCGCAGGGGAACGGGTCTCGTTTCGGGATAAGAGCTGGGTTGTCAAAAAGCTGTCCAAGGACTCCTTTCAAGGCGTGGATATTGCGCTCTTCTCCGCCGGCGCCGAGCGCAGCCTGGAGTTCGCCCCTTCGGCAGTGACTTCCGGCGCAGTCGTGATCGATAATTCGAGCGCCTTTCGCATGGCGCCCGGAGTTCCGCTCGTGGTGCCGGAAATTAATGCTCATGCAGTCGTTGGCCACGCGGGCATCATTGCGAACCCGAACTGCTCGACCATCGGCATGGTCATGGTGCTTAAGCCGATCCATGATGCGGTCAGGATCAAACGCATCGTGGTCACGACGTTCCAGTCCGTTTCGGGGACCGGGAAAGAGGCCATCGACGAGCTGGCAAGCCAGACCGTGGCGCTGCTGAACTTCAGGGATGTCGAGCCAAAGGTGTATCCTCATCAGATCGCGTTCAACTGTCTGCCGCATATCGATGCCTTCCTCGAAAACGGTTACACGAAGGAAGAGATGAAAATGGTGAACGAGACCCGGAAGATTCTGGAAGACGAATCGATCGGGGTGACCGCGACTACGGTCCGGGTGCCCGTGTTTCGCTGCCATTCCGAGTCGGTGAACATCGAGACCGAGCGAAAGATCTCAGCCAACGAGGTGCGGGCCATCCTCTCGTCGACGTCGGGCGTCATGGTGTACGACGATCCGAAAAAGAACCTCTATCCGCTGGCCATTGATACAGTAGGCAAAGATGAGGTTTACGTGGGAAGGATCAGGGAAGACGAGTCGATCCCGAACGGGATCAATCTGTGGGTTGTGTCGGATAATCTTCGCAAAGGCGCTGCATTGAATGCTGTACAGATCGCCGAATATTTGATAAGGTAAGTCGAAGTGACCGGAAGGTTGAGGTCAGGCGATAACTACCCGTCAACGTTTAACTGATCTTTGTTTTCTGCGTGCTGATCGTATCTATGTATAATCTCATCTCAAAAATATTCGACAAGCTTGAGCGGGGCCTGAGCCCCCGGGATAAGGCGATCCTTGTCTCGTTGATGCTTATCATCTCAGTGCTCGGCATCGTCCTTGCGGTCCGGTATTATAACTATATACAGAAAAACCCCGAGTTCTGCAGCAGTTGCCATCTCATGGAAGAGGCCTACACGGCGTGGAAGCTCTCGGGCCACCGGAACATGGTGTGCCAGGAGTGCCACCAGCTCGGCATGATCGAGCAGAACCGGCTGCTGGTGAAGTTCGTGTTCACCACCAATAGAAAAACGCCTGAGCCGCACGGGAACGAGACACCCTGGAAAACTTGTACAAAGTGTCATTGGGACGAGGTGGCCCAGGGCTCATTGACCGTGAATAAGTCAACGGGCCATGCGCGGCACGTGTTCATGGAGAAACTGCATTGCAAGGATTGTCATAGCCGGAAAGTGCATTCGTTCAAGCCCGAGAAGGAAGCCTGTCTGCGGTGTCATAAGGATTGGCAGATCCACGGGCACGGGATGGAGGATATCTCCTGCCTCAGGTGCCACGCGTTTTCTCCCAGGAAGCAGGAGGCATTCATCCCTGATCGGGAGCGATGCCTGTCCTGCCACCGGAAGTCTTCAAAGACAACATTCCCGGACCGGGTGCCGATGGCGAGGCTCAATTGCTATGAATGCCACAAGCCGCATGCACGCATCAAACCATCGGACAAGGATTGCCTCCGGTGTCATACGCGCGAAGTGCTGCTGCTCAAACCGGTCCACCAATCGACCAGACACTGTGTGGAATGCCATGTTCCTCACCGGTGGATATCGGCAACACGCTGAAGGGCCTTATGCCTGTTTCCGGCCTGTTTTCGGAAAAAAATCGTTCGGCTCTACTTTATATATCCTGGAGAGCGTCTCGATCTTCCGCAGGCTGGGGTTGGTCTCTTGCCCGGATTCAAGGCGTGAGATATAACCCTGCGTGATCCTGCCCCGATGATCAGCGGCCCGCTGCGAGAGTCGGGCCACCTGGCTCATGGACAGTTTGTTCGTGGAGCGCATTTTTTTTAGTTTTTCAGAGAGGCTCATGTCGGACAATATATACCGGCTTTTCATGCAAAGTCAACAAAAAGTTGCATAAATTTATTTTTCCGCAGTTTTTAAATGCAAATATAGGGGTTATACTAATAATCATAAATGTATATGTTCTCAATGTGTCATGGCAGCTCTCATGCAAAATTGATAAAGTGAGGTGAACGCCATGTACCGAATTGAAATCCTTGGAAAAAAGCGTTTGGAGAAAGGGCTGAGCTATACCGAGATTGCTGATGAATTAGGCATGCATACGGTGACGGTATCAAGGACGCTCAAAGGAACGTCTTTCGACCATCACCTCCTATGACTAAAAAGACCCTGTCCGATGTTTCCATTGTTTGTTGTGCAGATTATGACCAGGAGCGGGTAGAACAGGCCGTGCGCCGGGCCGTCGATCTGCTCGGCGGCATCTCCACGTTTGTTAAGCCTGGAGACCGGGTCCTGATCAAGCCGAATCTGCTGAAGGCCTGTCCGCCGTCCGGCGC
>JANPMZ010000217.1:0-2071 GCA_031427195.1 Nitrospirota bacterium | reverse complement strand
CAGGAAGAACCGGAACGGTTCCTCGCTACGGTCCAGATCGGCGTTACCCTTATCGGGACGCTCGCTGCCACACTGGGCGGCGTGATCGCTATCGAGCGTATTGAGCCTGTTCTTGCCGTCGTCCCGATAGAATTTGTGCAGAAAGCCGCAGAACCGCTGGCGATCGGGCTCGTCGTAAGCCTGATAACCTATTTCACCCTGGTGTTCGGCGAACTGGTCCCCAAATCATTGGCGATCCGTTATTCTGAAAAGATCGCGTCAAGTACTTCCGGCCCCATAGAAATTCTTTCCCGGTTGTTTCACGGGGTCCTGAAAATACTTACGCTTTCCAATAATTTCGTGCTCGGATTTTTCAATTCAACGGGCGAGCAGGAGCCGTCTCATGTGTCCGAAGATGAGGTCAAGTTCCTTGTCCGGGAGGGACGCAAGAGCGGAATCTTTGAAACGTCCGAAGAGGACCTGATCCATAGCGTGTTCCGGTTCACCGACACGGTCGTGAAGGAAGTGATGGTCCCCAGGATCGAGATCATTGCCGTCGAAGTTGCAACCGATATCGACACGATCCTCCGGACCATGAACGAAAAAGGGTTCTCGCGCCTGCCGGTCTATGCCGAGACCATCGATAACATCATCGGCGTGGTATACCTTAAGGATCTTCTGCCGCTCCATCTGTCAAAACAACCGTTCCCGGTTGAAAGCGTTCTGTGCAAGCCCTATATTGTACCGCCGAACAAGAACGTGAGCGTGCTGCTCAAGGAAATGCGGGAGCGGCGCATCCACCTGGCCCTGGTAGGCGACGAATATGGCGGGACCGACGGTCTTGTTACGATGGAAGACCTTATCGAGGAACTTGTCGGGGATGTCCGCGATGAACAAAAAACCGAGCATCGCGAGATCGATGAGGTCGCCGCGAACCGCTATATCGTCGAAGGCAGGACCGATATCGGCAAGCTGAACGAGACGCTGGGCATCACGCTGCCGGAGGATGAGTTTGAGACCGTGGGCGGTTTTGTGCTCGGCCTTTTCGGCAAGCTGCCGGTAGAGGGCGACCAGGTGCGGTATGATAATTTGCAGTTCACGGTGCTCCGGCTTCGGAAGAACAGGATCGCCCGCATACGGGTGCTCAAGTATGTCCCGGAGAACCAGGAGAAAGGAAATGACGATGACGCCACTGGTACTGGAGACTAATCTTGCGGGGTTACAGCCGCCGAAACGCGGTAAAGTGCGCGATATCTATGACCTGGGCGACACGCTTTTGATCGTGGCCACGGACAGGATCTCGGCTTTTGATGTAGTGCTCCCGAACGCGGTGCCGGAAAAAGGGCGTGTGCTTACCCAGATATCCAAATTCTGGTTCGCCCAGATGGTAGGGATCGTTCCCAACCATCTCATAGCCACGGACGTACGCGAGTACCCGGCTGTGTGCAAACCCCACGCCGCCATCCTCGAAGGAAGGAGCATGCTCGTCAAAAAATCGCAGCCGCTTCCCGTGGAGTGCATTGTCAGAGGCTATTTGACCGGCTCGGGGCTGAAAGAATACAAAGCAGGCGGCTCCGTAAGCGGCATCAAGCTTCCCTCTGGCCTGACCGAGGCATCTCGGCTGCCTGAGCCCCTCTTTACCCCTTCGACGAAAGCCGAGGTCGGCGAACATGATGAAAATATCGATTTTGCAACCGTGGTGAAGCTCGTGGGGCAGGAGGTGGCCCAAAAGATAAAACAGTATACCCTGGGGGTCTACAGCCGTGCCTGCGCACTTGCTGAAGCCAAGGGGATCATTATTGCCGATACCAAACTTGAATTCGGTATTTACCACAATGAGGTCATCCTGATCGATGAAGTGCTTACCCCCGACTCTTCACGGTTCTGGCCCAAGGCTGATTACCGCGAAGGGGTTGTGCAAAAGAGCTTTGATAAGCAATTCGTTCGGGACTATCTGCTGGCGCTCAAGTGGGACCAGCGGCCGCCTGCACCGACACTTCCTGATGATGTTGTGAAAAGAACGAGCGAGAAGTATCTGGAAGTGCTGGCCATGCTGACAGGGTAGTGACTGTTATTTGAACAAAAAAGAGGG
>JANPMZ010000216.1:0-8536 GCA_031427195.1 Nitrospirota bacterium | reverse complement strand
ATGAAAAGTTTAAACATTATTTTGATCGTGGCGGCGATGGCGATAGCCTCTGCGGCGCAAGCCGCAAAACCAACTCAGCCGCAGGTGGAATATTCCGCCGACTCGGTAATGGAGACGGCGGAGGTTTCGATGAAGGGACATATCAATTACACGCCAACGCGGGAGCGGCGCGAAATGGTTGTAGATGGTGGCGACAAGATGATTATGATTATGCGCCACGACAAAAAGCTGGCATGGATGCTGATGCAGGCGGAAAATATGTATATGGAAATGAGCATTGCCGAGGCCAAGGGTCAGGACAAATCCGATCCATCGCAATTTAAGATTGAGCAGACCGTGGTTGGCCCGGAAACAGTGAATGGCATAAATACAACCAAGAGCAAGATCATTATGACAGGAGCCAGGGGCGAGAAGATGGGCGGCTTTATGTGGATGAGCAAGGAAAATATCATGGTGAAAATGGATGCCATTGCTATCGACAAGAAAGACAAGATGCGCTTTAAGACCGAGCTGACCAAGCTCAAGGTCGGCAAGCAGGATGCCAGGCTGTTTGAGATTCCCGCGGGCTATGACAAGATGGGTATGCCCGGCATGGGTGGCGGCATTGACATGAAAGACATGATGAAAAAGATGAAGTAACGGGGGTAGCTATGAGCAAAATCGGAAGAGCCTGGATTGCGGCAATGTTTGCTTTGATGCTCGCGGCACAAGCTTCACTGGCCGACGATATTTGTGATACAAATGAGAAGAATCTCGCAGCAACAAAGATGCAAAAGGCAGAGGGCTTTGAGCGTGCGGGCAAGCTAAAGTTAGCTTATAAATCTGCGAGCGAGGCGGACAGGTCACTGTGCCTGCCTGACGATAGAGCCAACAGGATGGTAAAACGCATCGGCCTGCAACTGGGTCAGCAGGACGAGAAGCAGGGTCAACTCGCCGCGGCGTTCGAGTGGTATAAAAATTCTGGCAACGGCGCGGATGCGGACCGGGTCATGCTCAAACAAGTCAACACCAGCCCGCGCGACCGCAACGTGGTACCGAAGGCCATAGATCACTTTCACTACAAGAACAACGATGCACGGGTGACCGAGCTGCGCCAGTTGGCCGCGAAAAATGCCGAGCTCTAACTTGCCAATGAAGACAAAGCCTTTGCCACCCGCAAGATATCGTTCGATGAACTAGGGATGGCGAGGGACTGGCTCTCCCTCGTCGATAAAGGCACAGACAAGAAAGTGCGCGAGCGCGCCGAGCGTCGCGGCGATACCCTGCTCAAGGAAAACATGTACCGGCATCTGGAAAATGCCAAGCGCTATTTCTCCATGGCCGGGGCCAAGCCCAAGGAGAAGGCGGTGCAAGACAAGGCGCTGCGGCTGGCACAGGAGCACGAGAAAAAAGGCGAAATTACCCAGGCTGGTAATTTCTATAGTCTGGCTGGCGCGAGCGGCAAGGGCGATGAACTCGAAGCGCGCGCCAAGGCAGAGCACGAAAAATCAGAGGCCACGCGTCAGAAAAAATTCACCAGGGAACAGGATGATCTGGAAAAACAGCTTGGGCTGTAGGAGCAGCCATGCTGTCCTGAGGCTAATTCCGATTTTCGTTAAACCCAAATAATTCACCAGGGCGCCTCTAAAAAAGTCATATAGGGTTGATCGGAAACGTGAGTAAGCGCGTCAGCGAATACTATTGCGTGAACGTTACCATCTGAATTATTTCAGTACTAGTCAAAAGGAGGTCCCAATGAGCACTACCACAAAAAAGAAATATGGTTTTCCCGTAATCACCATGCTTGTTCTGATCGCATCGGTCACGCTCGTCAACTGCGGAGGCGGCGGGGGCGGGGGTGGGGGCGGCGCGCCGCCGCCGACCAGCACGACCGGTACCTGGGACAGCTCGACCTGGGACAACTGCACCTGGGGTTTGTGATCCCGTTCCCATCCATATCAATCCATTTCATACGAGGAGGAATACCATGCGTACTTTAGAAATCCTGAAACGGTTCAAACCCAGCTGCGCGCAACTCATCAGCGGTTCCCTGATCTTGAGCGTCGGCATGCTGGCGCTGGCCGCCGTACCCAACACGTTCACTCCGGGCACAACGATCAGTGCCGCGCAGATGAACGCCAACTTCACCGACGCCGACACGCGCATCGTCACGTTGGAGACCACGGTCACCGGCGGCAACGTCGTGCTGGCGCCCTCGACGGCGACCACGGGCAACATCATGAAGGGAGCGAACCGGTTCCTGCACAACTTCGGCACGGATAATACCTTCCTCGGGGTGAATGCCGGCAACTTTACGATGACCGGCAACCTCAACACCGCCAGCGGCTATCAGGTGCTCACAAGCAACACGACCGGCCGGGAGAACACCGCCAGCGGCTATCAGGCGCTCACAAGTAACACGGGGGGAATCGGCAACAATGCCAGCGGTTGGTATGCGCTCTGGCGCAACACGACCGGCATCCACAACACCGCTGATGGCTGGGGCGTGCTCAATGGAAACACGACCGGCGGGGGCAACACTGCCAGTGGCGCGGGCGCGCTCGATAACAACACTACCGGCAATTACAATATTGCCATTGGGTTTGCTGCAGGTACTAGCCTGACAACTGGCGATAACAACATCGCTATCGGCAGTTACGGGGTCGCGGGCGAGGCGAACACCATCCGTATCGGTGGTGGGTTTGCCGGTGACCAGACCCGCGCCTTCATCGCCGGCATCCGCGGTGTTACCACCGCCACTGCCGCGATCGCCGTGGTGGTGGGAACCGATGGTCAGCTCGGCACCCTAAGCTCCTCACGCCGCGTCAAAGACGACATCGCCGACATGGGCGAGGCGAGCAGCACACTGATGAAGCTGCGCCCGGTGACCTTCCACTACAAGTCCGACAAAAACCCGAAGGGACGCAGCCTGCAATACGGGCTGATTGCCGAAGAAGTAGAGAAAGTCGCCCCAGACCTGGTGGCGCGCTCGGCCAACGGCGAGATCGAGACCGTGTTCTACCAGCACCTCACCCCGATGCTGCTCAACGAATACCAGAAGCAGCAGCGCCTCATCGAAACCCAGACGGCGCTGCTGGCGAAACAGACCGCGCGCGTCGCGGCGCTGGAGAAGCAGGGCGAGGAAATCGCAGCACTCAAACAGGAACTTGCCCGGATGGCCGCCGTGCTCGCGCGTTTGGGACAACCGGAGAAGGTTGCGAGCGCCGGCCGCTAGTTATTTTTCGTAGGGTGCGCCCTGCGCACCGTTGGTTTCGATGAACCGTGGCTTGGTGCGCAGGGCGCACCCTACAGTTAGGTTAGTCAGGTAGATACTCTGTTCAAGATCAAGCCGTCATCCCGTGATTTTTCCTATTCGGGTTCATGTCGGAATAGCGTAGAAACGGGTGTTATCGAACGGTTTGTCGTGTTTCAACATGCCGTGGATGGCGTGCAGCAGTTTGCGCATGACGGCGCAGACGGCCTGCAAGGGTTTCTTGTCGTTATCCAGGAGGTGCTGGAAACAGGCCTTCACGTGCGGATCGTGCTGCTTGGCGCTCAACGCCGGCATGTACAACGCCGAACGAATATGGCGGCAACTAATCAAGTCTGATAATCATATGGTCTGCTGGTCCGTCACCACCACCGGCACGATCCAGTAATCCGCCGCAAACATACAACAAGTAAAAAGAAAGACCCCGTTTCCGGGGTCTTTCTTTTTTATGTTTATGCGGAACAGCTTCCATGCATGTCGTTTTACCTTCTGCTGCTCTCTATTTCCGCAACGACCGACAACTTCTATTGACATGCCTGACAGCTCCCTATATTATATAAAAAGCTCCCACGACCCAGCGGAGCCGCGGAAATTTATGGCCAGGACGACAAATGCCTGTTTCTAAAAAAAATCTTTCATTGGTCCTCTTTTCCCTCCTGATGGCCTGTGCCCCGACAATGACCGCCCCTCCGGAAACAGCGGAGCTGCAGCGGCCCCGTCCTGCGCCAAGGACCTATTCACCCCAAACCCTGACCGATGCCGGGCAGGGGCTGCGGACCGCGCTGGACCTCTACAAGGCGGGCAATTTCGAAGCTGTTCTCATTGTTTGCCGACAGTTGGCGGAGCTCTACCCGGACACCGCGTGGTATCAGCGGTCGCTGTTCCTCTCCGAGCAGGCATTCATTCAGCTGGACCGTGAAGGCGAGGCCGACGCGGCCATGCTGCGCGCACAAGCCGAGTACCCCGAATTGGCCGACTATGCTGTCTCGATACTTGCTGATTATCATTTTTCCAAGGCGCGCTACACGCAAGCCGCCGCACTGTATCAGCAGGTCGTGGAGCGCTATCCCAAGACCTCTCTGGCAAAGCGTGCGGCCTATCAGCGGGCCCGGGCCCTGCTCGAAGCTTCCTTTGCGCTGCCGGCGATCGAGGCGTTTGAGAACTTTTTGCGGGACCATCCCAGGTCGGAGTTCGCTCCCGACAGCGGTGTGGGGCTTGGCCAGGCTCTGCTCGCCGATGCCAGACCCGTCGAAGCTGCGCGCGCTTTTCGTGCGGTATCAATCGCCTATCCCGGCGCCGCTGCCGACCAGGATGCGGCAAAAGGACTGGCCGAACTGGATGCAGCCGGTGTTGCTGTCGCCGACTATACCATTGCAGAGCTTTATGAGCGCGGAAAGAACTTTTCCCGCACGATTCAGCATGATAAAACCGTGGAGACCTTCAGGATACTGCTGGAACGAGAGCCTAATCCGCCGCACCGGCCCGATGTCCTGCTCAGGATGAGCATCGCCTTGTACAATCTCGGTAAGCGGGGAGAGTCCGTAGTCGTTCTCGAGAAGCTGGTGAAGGACTATCCCGCGCACGAGCAGACGGCGGAGGCACTGCACTGGCTCGGCAAGTCCTATAGCAAGCTGGGCGAACGCGAGAAAGGGATCAGGACCTTTCAGAAGATCATAAGCTCCTACCCCGAAGGCGAGTGGGCTGATGACGCGCTGTTCTATATCGGGAACATCTACCGTGAAGCGAACGATCTCAAAATGGGGCTTAAGTTCTACGGAAGGCTGGGGTCTGAATATCCCGAAAGCAAGTTTGCCGACAGTGCACTCTGGTGGAATGCCTGGGCATATTACAGAGCAGGAGAATTTAAAAAAACCGAGCAGACCCTGCAGGAGCTCGTCAGCAGGTATCCCCGGTCGTTCCTGGTGCATCAGGCCCGCTACTGGCAGGGCAAAACCGCCGAAAAGCGCGATGATCCCGCCCGGGCCGCTCTCTACTATGGGCGGGTGCTCCAAAAAGGCCCCTATACCTATTATGGATACCGGGCCGCTGAGCGCCTGACCGCCCTCAAGGTCCCGCAGGGAGCCGCACCTGCGGACATGCCTGTTGACGCTGTTCCGGACTGCGGTACAGAGCCGTGCCACGAGGACCCGCTGGCGGCTTATGATACGGACGACGGGCCGCCGGTCTGGACCGATGAGACCCGGCAGCTGCTGGCGGCCGAACCGAGCTTCAAAAAAACGCTTGAGCTCATGCACCTGGACATGAAGAACGAGGCTGCCGCTGAGCTCTGGAGCCTGCAGGAGCGGCTGCCGCATACGCGCGGTGCGTTCATCGGGCTGAGCAAGGCCTTCTTCGAGCTCGGCGATTACTACCGTTCCCTGGTCCTCGTGCTCCGGAACTATCAGCCCTATCTGGACGGCCAGACGCGCGAGACGCCTGCGGATCTCTGGGTGCTTGCCTATCCCCAGGGATATTGGGACAGCATCGCGACTTATGCAAAAAAATACGGCCAGGACCCGTACTTCATCGCGGCCATCATCCGCGAAGAAAGCCAGTTCCATGCAGCCGCGCTCTCGTCGGCCGGCGCCCGCGGCGTAATGCAGGTCATGCCTCAAACCGGGGAGTGGGTCGCGCGGAACGTCAGCATACCGGGCTTCGACCGATCGCGGCTCTTTGAGCCGGACATGGCCATCAACGTCGGGACGTGGTATATCAGCCACCTGATGAAGCGGTTCAAGAACGACCCGCTCTTTGTGGCGGCGGCGTACAATGCCGGACCCGAGGCGGTAACGTCCTGGCTTGCCCGGAACGGACCAGCAGGCCTGGAGCGCGATGTGTTCGTCGAATCCATCCCCTTCTCGGAAACGCGGGGCTATGTCAAAAAAGTGCTCAGGAACTATGCAGAATATAAGCGCATCTACGGCAAGGCGGCCCCGGCCGCATTGCTGCTGCCAGCGGCGCAGGACGGGACGGTCGTTAGGCCGGTCATCGGGGGACGGTAGCAGCGTTCGCCGGGATGTGTGCTGGTGGAAATACGGAGCAGCCTATGCAGGATGAAAATGCCGTACAGAGGATCGAAGCTGATTTCGCGATCGTGGAGCAGCGGGTACAGGCGCTGGTGATAGAAAACCGGCGGCTTAAAGAACGGGTGCGCGCACTGGAGGGCGAGCTCGCACAGGCCCGGCGGTCGTCGCAGGACCTGGAACATCTGAACAGCAGGCGCATGCATATCCGTGAAAAAGTGGAACGGGTGCTGCAGTCCCTGGAGGCGTTGAAGGATACGTAGTCTCTATACGATACATGGGTGCATAGAATTTACCGCAGAGACGCGGAGGCGCAGAGAAAACCTTTCAGTTCTGGTTTAAAACCAAACGTCTTTCTTTTCGGTTTTCTTGGCGCCTTTGCGGCTTTGCGCGAAAATTTGTTTGATTTTGAAATACTATTGATGCGTACAAAAGAGCGCTGAACAGTTACTTTTATTTTTCAGTATGTATTTCTCTATGTCTCCGCGCCTCGGCGGTAGATCATGACTTTTTCGAGACCTTCAAGGAAGACGCGATGATCATCACCGATGAAAAATTCTGCCGTGAACTGCTCGACAACCTGAACGACGGCGTGTATTTCGTAGACCGGGACCGGCGGATCACCTATTGGAGCAAAGGCGCTGAGCGGATTACGGGATATAAAAACGCCGACGTGGTGGGGCGGTGTTGCTCCGACAAGCTCCTTATCCATGTAGATGAAAATGGGAATTCTCTTTGCCTCCGAGGCTGCCCGCTGTCCTTTGCCATGAATGACGGAATCGACCGGAACGGCGAGATCTTTCTACATCATAAGGATGGTCACCGGGTCCCGGTCACGGTGCGCGCCTTTCCGCTGCGAAATGCGCAGGGTGTGGTGGAGGGGCTGTCGAAATATTTAATGACAATACGCACCAGACCGTCATGCTCGAACGGATCGCGCAGCTCGAAAAAATGGCCTATCTCGATACGCTCACCGGTGTGGCGAACCGGCGCTTCACCGAGATGACCCTGCACAGCCGCCTCGACGAGCGGCATCGATATGGCTGGTCCTTCGGCGTAATGTTCATCGATGTGGACCACTTCAAGAACGTGAACGACCAGCACGGCCACGCAGTCGGCGACCAGGTGCTCGCCATGGTGGCGAAGACCCTGTCCAACAGCGTGCGCTCCTTCGACTTTGTGGGCAGGTGGGGCGGCGAAGAGTTCCTCGCCATTCTCGCCAATGTGGATGCTGCGGAGCTGCATACATTCGCGAACCGGATCCGGGCGCTGGTCGAGCAGTCCCATCTTGCGGTTGGGAGCGGCGACCAGCAGGTCAGGGTGACGGTCTCCATTGGCGCCACGATCACGCGGCCTGACGATTCCCTGACGACCCTGGTCAGACGCTCTGATGAGTTCATGTATGCGAGCAAAAAAGCCGGCAGGAACTGCGTGACCCTGGGGGAGTAGCCTCCAATTTCGGATTTCGGATTTCGGATTGTGAATCTAAACCCTGGATTGCGGAATATATAACATGGACATTGTTGTTGCACACAATCTGGTCAAGGATTACAATGGGCTCCGCGCGGTGGACGGCATTGATGTCAGCATTGCCGAGGGGGAATGCTTCGGGTTTCTGGGGCCCAACGGCGCGGGCAAGACCACGGTGATGCGTATCATCTCCTGCTTCATGCCCCCGAGCAGCGGGACGGTAACGGTCTTCGGCAGGGACGTGACCAGGGAGCCTGCCACCATCAAAGCCCGCCTCGGCGTCATGCCCCAGGAGAACAATCTCGACCCCGACCTCTCGGTGATGGAAAACCTTATGGTCTATGCGCGGTACTTCGACATCCCGAAAAAGGACGCAGCGCGGCTTGCCCGGACGCTGCTCGACTTTGTGGAGCTCCGGGACAAGGCCGATGCAAAGATCGACCAGCTCTCGGGCGGCATGAAGCACCGCCTCCTGCTCGCCCGCTCCCTGGTGAACGAGCCCGACATCCTCATCCTGGACGAACCCACGACCGGCCTGGACCCGCACAGCCGTCGCGCGGTCTGTGAAAAACTGGACCAGCTCAAAGCGAAGAACACGACGCTGCTGCTCACCTCCCATTACATGGAAGAGGCTGAACAACTCTGCGACCGCGTGGCGATCATGGACACCGGCAGGGTCGTGGTCATCGATTCCCCGGCCCGGCTCACGGCGGAGCACGGCGGCAACCTTGAGAATGTGTACCTGAAGCTGACCGGGAGGAGCCTTGCGGATTAAACGGGCATTCAGGGTCTG
>JANPMZ010000215.1:0-2659 GCA_031427195.1 Nitrospirota bacterium | reverse complement strand
CTGCGCACTAAATTCTTCTTTATAGTACATCCGGGTCCAGCCGCCGCCGACATAGGGGACGATCCACTGGTTTTCGGCGAACACTCCGCGAAGGACCACGAAAACATTTACCGGGAAGAGCTGGTAGTTTATATGGCCTCCGTAGATTATTGTACCGGTAGCTGCTGTATGAAGCGGCGCCCAGCCCTGCCCGCCGTCACGGATGCGACCGACTGCAACACCCGCTTCCACCTGCCTCAGGATCTTATACGCCAAAGTTCCCTCGAACTGGCCTGTTGAGCGCTCACCGTAGTACGTTGCCCAGTCGGTGATATCGGGGGTGAATTTACCGCCCTTTACTTCCAGGGACCAATGAGGTCGTTCGGCGGCAGGGGCTTCCGCTGAGGCAACTGCAGGAAGCATAATGAAGAGCAGGACGAAAATGATATTTTTCAACGTGAACCTCCACGCCCGACCTTCTTTTTATACATAACCAGCGCTGCGGTCATGAGGATGAACAGGAACAGGACCAGCAACTGTGTGGCCGTTGACACACTGGTCAGGAAGAGTGCACCGCCCACAGCAGGCATGAGCGCTGTCCGCACCATGGGTTTGAGCCAGGGGTGTTCATTGAGTGCCGCTGCTCCGATCGGTCCGTTTACATAATACCATCTGACGAATGCCCGGCCTGCGGAATTCGTTTCCAGATAGCGGTCCCTGAAATCGCGGAGCGCCTGCACCTGTGGCGCATCATAGTATCCGTAGGCGGCAGTGGCAATGAAGCAGCCCTTGTTCGGCAGGTTGGGATTATACAGAAAAGCTTCTGGAAATTCGGATTGGGTGTTTGAAGGCGCACTTTCGACTGGAGACCCGAGGAGGACCTCGAATTCGGGAGAGTATGCGCTTTCATGGGAAATGCCTGGATCAAATGGCCCGGCTGTGTAGTCAAAGGCGGTGACCGCAAGGTAGTATTTAGGCTGGGCAACTGCTGTCACCCATACAGTATAATTTGTGCCGTTGGTCAGGCTGACCAGCTTATAGGAAGTGTCCTGGATGACAGCAGTATGCAATGAATTCGTTAGGTCAGTTGAAAGCGCGTAGTGTACTTTGTATCCCGTTGCATTTGATACCGAGGCCCAACTGACCAGCAGGGTTTGGTTGTCAAAGCCCAGAGGATTCAATACCGGCGCGCCAGCTGGAGAAATCGACGTGGTTAAGCCGGTGATCACGGTACTCGTGATGGTGCTCGCAAGGGTGAGCGTGTTTAGATAGTTTATACCGGATTGGCCGGATTGGCCGAGGCTGTAGTAGATTTTGTAGCCGCCCTGTTTCGCAGGATTAGTGCTGGTGACAACCGAAGAAAGGTTTGCTGCCCAACTCATCGTTATGGCGTCTCCGGTTGCTGTTGGAGACGACACGAGGACAGGGTAGGGGATCGTGTCGGAACTGGGCCCGCCATAGGCGCCCATGTCGTTTCGGGAGGTGTTGTCGATACTATCGTTCTGCAAGGGGTCCGAATTGCCCGCATCAATGCAGGGTGATCCTTCTTTGAGATGAAAGTCAGGTTTTGCGGGGGACACGAATTGCGGGTCGCCCGTGACGTTATTCGTGGCTTCGCCGAACACGCCACCCGTGCCATTGCTGAAAAAACAGTTGAACGTGATATTCGTTGTTGCTATGTCCTGGCTGCTGATGGCAGTCGTGTTGTTTGCAAAGATATTGTTCATAATGGTCATAACGGTATTGCTGCTGACGGCAGTGAGATTTTGATAAAACGTGCTGTTCCTGATCGTTACCAATGCCGAATTTGTATTTTGCACTCGAACCCCAATGCCGCCGAGGCCTGTTGAGAAGACGTTGTTGACAAGGGTGAGCGTTGAATTGTTGAAGACGTCGATGCCCACCAGAGCGCTGGTAAACGTGAATCCGGAGATGCTTGTTGATGGAACACCGGTTGCCGTTATGACCGTGCCCGTTCCGTCTCCCGACAGAATGGTTCGCGCAGTTTCCCTGCCTCTTAAGGACACGGCAATATCGCTTCTGAGTGTGATCCGTTCGTGATAGGTGCCCGGGAACACTTCAATGGCATCACCGGCAACTGCAGCGGTAAGAGCCGCCGCTATTGTTGTACGGCAGTCTGGATTGGATGTGGTCCCACAGGTGGCGTCGGCCGGATTCACGGTCAGTGTTTTTGCCATAAGCCTGCCGGGTAAAACCGCCAGATAGAGCACTGTGATCGCTGCTGTCAGGAATAAAGTACACTTTGTTTGCATGATCATAACCTCACTGTCAAATTTCCCCAAACCTTATCAAATGCACACCGGGAAGTCAACAGAATGATTATTATGACAAATTGAACAGAAAATTCTGCCTACCATTGTATTAATTGTTTCTCCCGTGCCCGTTATGGTATACTAATTAAGATTATGCGATCCGCCCGGAGCGATCTCAAATCGCGGGCAGGTTTTCTTACGGTTGTATATGTGTATGCAGGAGGTGTTGCAGTGTTTAATAGGCGATTTTTCTCTACTGGTTTCTTTGTCTGTCTATTCCTTTTCTGCAGTTCCCTTCCTCTTTTCGCCTACCAGCAGATCGAATTCATCCATGAGCTCGGCGACTACAAAAAACCTGAAGGTCAACGCATGCTGAACGGCCCCCGGGCGCTTGCCCTGGCAGGCGA
>JANPMZ010000214.1:0-1967 GCA_031427195.1 Nitrospirota bacterium | reverse complement strand
GAAATCTTCGATGCGATCTGTTTCATGGCTGCCATGGCTTCGGTCACCGCCTTGCCGCTTTCGATAGCGTCATTGGCCGATTTGATTGCGATTTTTTCTGTCTGCTGAGCATTGTCGGCATTTTGCTTGATCGTGGCGTTCATCTCTTCAACGGATGAGGAAGCCTCTTCCGCCGATGCAGCCTGTTCCGTCGTACCCTGGGACATCTGCTCGGAACCGGCGGAAAGCTGCTGGCTGCCCGAGGCCACGTTGTCTGCCGCGGTCTTGACGTCGCTCACCACGGTTTTGAGTTTCTCGACCATATTCTTCATGGCGGAAAGCAACTGGCCCAGCTCGTCCCGGCTCTTTACCTCGATATCGAAGGTAAGATCTCCTTGTGCAAGGCGGCCGGAGATGCCCAGGGCCTCGTTCACCGGGTTGGTTATGCTGCGCGTGATGAAGAGCGTGATGGCGATACTAATCAGGATGGCGAAGCCACCGAACACCATCATGGTGTTCCTGACGCCGGCTACGGCGCCAAGCACGCCCGTCATGTGCGTGTTTGCTTCGTCGATCTGCTGCTTCTGGAACGTCGTGACCTTCCGCGTCAGGGACAGCGCCGTTTTGTCGAAGCGTTCCATGATTTTATTACCGGCTTCCATGCCCTGGGTGATATACGCTTCGGCCATTTGTTTTCCTTCTGTATGATATTGGTTGAAGGCGGTCTCCAGGTCCTCTATCTCCCGGAGACTCCTGGCATCGTTTTCCTTGCGGTACATTTCCTTGAACTTCGCACTTGCTTCCAAAAATCCGGCTGCCGCCTTCTCCGCATCCTTAAGCCCCTCCCGGTCATGCGTAGCGGAAACATCGGTCAGAAACTGTTGGACCTGAACCGTGTTGAAAGCCATAGTACCGCTCAGCAAGGCAAAGGGCATGCTTTCCTCCGCGACCTGCCTGCTGCTCCGGTCCACGCTGTTTACAGCAACGAGCGTCAACACCGCGGTGACCACAAACACCAGCAAAACCGCACCAAAACCGAACCCCAGGCGAGTCCCAATCTTCATGTTTTTGAGCATATACCCTCCGTTTTCGTGAAGTATTAAGTCTTGAAGACATTTTTGCGATCATGTTCCCACTTATTATCCATGGCCCTTCGGCGATAAAGACGCCTTGGACCCCTATACTGCTTGCCGACTGCTAGCGCCGAAACACCATCTCGGCAAGGACCGTCCGATCGGTTTCCTGGTCAGAAATAACTATTATTTATTGCTAATAGTAATTATATTAGTAAGGCGAATAAAAGTCAAACGCTTTGTAACAAATTAATTGAAATAAGTGCGTTATAATAACATTTGATGGTTTCGTAAAAAAGCCCCGTTGCTGTCATTGCGGGGAGCAGAGCGACGCGGCAATCTTTATTTATCAGGTAGATACGAACTGCGAGCTTCCTTCGCTACGCTCGCAGAGACGGTTTTCTCGACTTTTTACGAATGCTTCAATTTTTAAACCCGACTTGATCTGTGTCAAAATTACTTGTTGCACGTGCTTCGAGTTTCATACTCCCGAATGTTTTCAACTTGTCTACGAATGAATCTTATGTGCCAGTGGTAGTTCCTCCGTCCATCTGCCACCCAGCCCAGTTGCATTATTTTCCCTTGTCATGGTATAGTACGCCCGCCTATGAAGAATCTGCATGATATGCTCCTGCCCATTGCCAACGAGATCCGGGCGGGAAAAAAATCAATAGAAGTGAGCGAGCTCTGGGGGGCCTCAAAGGCCTTTTTTTTGTTCGGCCTGCAGCAGGAGTCCCAGCGGCCCCTCATCGTGGTGACGTCATCGGACGATGAGGCAGAGACGCTCGTCTCGGACCTGGAGTTCTTTGGCAGGACGGTCTTTGCAAAAAAAGGGCAGCCATTGCCCGAGCTTCGCCGTTTTCCGACTTGGGGGCTGTTGCCCTTTGAGGCAGACTCGCCGGACAGCCGTACCGT
>JANPMZ010000213.1:0-2636 GCA_031427195.1 Nitrospirota bacterium | reverse complement strand
CGGAAATAATTAGAAATTTAGTTTGACAAACACAAGATGTTGTGGCTATAATTACCTCGTTCTACAAAATAGAGTAGAATTTCATTTTATTCGAAATCCCCAAACGAATGCAATAATCTGTAATATCACAGGGCGACCGAGTGACTGCTCCTGTATTTTCTATTTCAACCATTTATTCACGAGGAGGAGTTTCCATGAAAAGCGCTGCATCTGCTTCAGCATCCGGCACGGGTCTGAATCTGTCCGAGAATTGCCTTAAGGTCCTTGAAAAACGGTATCTTAAGCGGAACGAGGACGGGACCGTGGTCGAAACAGCCGTGGACATGTTCACGCGCGTGGCCAAGACCATTGCCGATGCCGACCGGACCTACGGCAAGTCCGATGCCGAGATCGAGCAGACCGCAGCCGAGTTCTACCGGCTTATGACGTCGCTTGAGTTCCTGCCGAACAGCCCGACGCTCATGAACGCGGGACGCGAACTGGGCCAGCTCTCGGCCTGTTTTGTGCTGCCGGTGGGCGACTCCATGGAGGAGATCTTCGACTCCGTGAAGCAGGCGGCGCTGATCCACAAGTCCGGCGGCGGCACGGGCTTCTCCTTTTCCCGCATCCGCCCCAAGAACGACGTGGTCAAGTCCACCAAAGGCGTTTCGTCCGGCCCCATTTCATTCATGACCGTGTTCGATGCGGCCACGGAGACCGTGAAGCAGGGCGGCACGCGCCGCGGCGCTAACATGGGCATCCTGTCGGTGGACCACCCGGATGTGCTCGATTTCGTGACCTGCAAGCAGCAGAACGACCGGCTCAATAATTTCAATATCTCCGTCGCCATCACCGACACCTTCATGGATGCCGTGGAAAAGGACACGGACTATGACCTTGTATCGCCCCGGAACCGCGACGTGGTGCGCAGCTTAAGCGCCCGCCGCGTCTTCGAGACTATGGTGAACATGGCCTGGAAGAACGGCGACCCCGGCATTGTCTTTATGGACCGCATTAACCAGTACAACCCCACGCCGCACATCGGCAAAATGGAGTCCACCAACCCCTGCGGCGAGCAGCCGCTGCTTCCCTACGAGTCCTGCAACCTGGCGTCGGTCAACCTGGCGAAGATGCTGGCGCCTCATGGCAAGGCCGTGGATTTCGACAAACTGCGCCATACGGTGCGGCAGGGCGTCCATTTTCTCGACAACGTTATCGACGTGAACCGCTATCCCATCGATAAGATCGACAAGATGACCCGCTCCAACCGCAAGATCGGCCTGGGTATCATGGGCTTCGCCGACATGCTGCTTGAGCTGGGCATTCCCTACAACTCCGACGAGGCCGTGAAGCTCGGCGAGCAGGTCATGCAGTTCGTTACCGACGAAGGCCGGAAAAAGAGCGAGGAGCTTGCCCGGGACCGCGGTCCCTTCCCGAACTTCAAGGGGAGCATCTACGATAAGCCCGGCATGGCGCCGGTACGGAATGCCACGGTGACGACCATCGCGCCCACGGGCACACTGTCCATCATTGCCGGCTGCTCCAGCGGCATCGAACCGATCTTCGCGCTTTCCTACATCCGCAGGGTCATGGACGGGGCCGAACTGATAGAAGTGAACCCCATCTTCGAGCGGGTTGCCAAGGCGCGGGGCTTCCATTCGGACGCCCTGATGAAAGAGATCGCCGAGCACGGCGGCTGCACCGGTCTCAAGACCGTGCCCGAGGACGTGCAGCGCGTGTTCGTCACGTCCCACGATATCACGCCTGAGTGGCATATCCGCATGCAGGGCGCGTTCCAGAAATACACCGACAATGCCGTGTCCAAGACCGTGAATTTTCCGCACAGCGCGACCCAGGACGATGTGAAGAATGTGTACCTGATGGCCTACAAACTGGGTTGCAAGGGCGTGACCATCTACCGCGACGGTTCGCGCGACGAGCAGGTGCTCTCTACCGGCGCCACGGACAAGGCCCGCAAGGCAGCGGTTGCTGCAGCGGCCCACCAGATCACGGTCGCCTCCGCCTCGCTGGAACCGGCCGAGGAAAAGAAGCCGCGCCACCGACCGGCCCTTACCAAGGGGATCACGCAGAAGCTTCCCACGGGCTGCGGCAACCTCTACATTACGATCAACGAGGACGAAGAGGGCATTTGCGAGGTCTTCTCGACCATGGGCAAGTCCGGTGGATGCGCTGCCAGCCAGTCCGAGGCGGTCTCGCGTCTGGTCTCGCTGGCCCTCCGGTCCGGCGTGTCCATCGATTCGATCATCAAGCAGGTGAAAGGCATTCGCTGTCCGTCTCCGGCCTGGATCGAGGGCGGCTCCATCCTGTCCTGTCCCGATGCCATCGGCCGGGCCCTGGACCGCTACACCAAAGACACCAGCCATAAGCATCTGCCGAAGCCCAAGCCTGCATCCCAGCAGACTGTGGGCTATGTGTCCTCGGACTGCGGCGCAGGCGCAAGCGACGGCAAGAACCACCTTGGCATCTGTCCGGAGTGTCCGGACTGCGGCGGACTGCTGGAGTTCGGCGAGGGCTGTGCCTTTTGCCGCGGCTGCGGATTCTCCAAGTGCGGGTAGCTTCTCAGTATTGTAGTAGGGGCGGACTGGGTCCGCCCGGATTCCTTCTTACCTGAAGTAGCGGTTCTTGTTCAGGAACAA
>JANPMZ010000212.1:0-16411 GCA_031427195.1 Nitrospirota bacterium | reverse complement strand
GAAAGCTCAGGGTTACTTCAGATCCCGACGGCTCCAGCGTCATGCTCGATGGACAGCGGGTCATCCTGCTCTGTTCCAACGACTACCTGGGTCTTGCCCGGCACCCGGCGCTCGAACAGGCGGCCTCCTCCGCAATGAAGCAGTACGGCTTCGGCTCCGGTGCTTCGCGCCTTGTTTCCGGCAACAGCCCTCTTCACCAGGAGCTCGAAGAACGGATCGCGTTGTTCAAAGGAACTGAGGCTGCCCTCCTGTTCAATTCCGGATATGCCGCGAACACCGGGATCATCCCGGCCGTGGCCTCAACGGGTGACGTGGTCCTGAGCGATAGCCTGAACCACGCCAGCATCATCGACGGCTGCCGCATGAGCAAGGCCCAGGTCCACGTTTATCGCCACCGGGATATGGACCACGTCGAAGACTATCTGAAAAATGCTGCATATGCCCGTCGGAAATTGATCGTTACGGACGGGGTGTTCAGCATGGACGGCGATATCGCGCCGCTTCCCGAACTTGTCCGGCTAGCGGAGCAGTATGGCGCCATGCTTATGGTGGACGATGCCCATGCCACCGGAGTGTTCGGCAGGGGAGGAAAAGGCACGGTCGAACATTTCAACCTCGAAGGACGCGTGCATATCCAGATGGGAACTCTTGGCAAGGCCTTGGGTTCTTTTGGCGCCTACGTTGCCGGCAGCCGGTCGCTTATCGACTATCTGATCAACAGTGCCCGTAGTTTTATTTTCAGCACAGCGCTGCCGCCCGCCCTCTGCGCTGCGTCGATCGCGGCGCTCGATATCGTGGAGCAGGAACCTGAGCTTAGAAACAGGCTTTGGAAGGTCAGGGCCAGGCTTGCTGAAGGGCTTACCTCTATCGGCATCGATACAAAAGGGTCTGAAACACCGATTATCACAATCATGACAGGCGATGCGCGTGGCGCGATGTCGGTCTCTTCGCTGCTTCTTGAAGCAGGCATCTTTGCACCGGCGATCAGGCCGCCGACGGTGCCGGAGGGTACGTCACGGATCAGAACAACCGTAACAGCACTGCATAGCGCAGCGGATATTGATGCCGTGATTAGCGCGTTCAGCCGGTTAAAACAGGAAGGATATCTCCCGGATGGCCCGGATAGAGGATAAGCGGGTCGTTATGGTGACCGGCGCGTCGCGCGGCCTTGGCAAAGCAATCGCGCTTCGCTTCGGCAGTGCAGGCTGCCGCGTAGTCGTCAATTACCGTGAGCGGGAACAGGACGCCCGCAGCATAGCTGATACCATTGAAGCCTCGGGCGGGGAAGCGATCTGCTGCAAGGCTGATGTACGGCTTTCCCGTGATGTCGCCGCCATGGTGCGGCAGGCGCTGGCTCAGTGGGATTCGCTGGATCTGCTCGTGAATAACGCCGGACTGGCGATGGACGGACTGCTGCTCCGCATGTCCGAAGAGGAATGGGACCGCGTGATCGAAACGAACCTGACCGGCGCCTTTCACTGCATTCGCGAAGCAGCGCGGCACATGAGCACAGGGAAGGGCGGCCATATCATTAACATTTCGTCCATCGTGGGTGTTCAGGGCAGGGAAGGGCAGGCGAATTATGCAGCATCAAAAGCCGCGCTGATTGGTCTGACCAAAGCCTGCGCCCGGGAGCTGGGAAGCGCTGATATTCAGGTCAATGCCGTCCTGCCCGGCTATCTTCCGACCGACATGGGAGGAACAGTATCGGATGCGATGCTTTCGAAAATAGTGAACCACAACGCTTTAGGAAGAACTTCCGATGCCGCTGAAGTGGCCGAATTCATCTATCAGCTCTCACGCATGAAGAATGTTTCCGGACAGGTATTCAACCTGGACAGCAGGATACTCTAAGAACTAATGACAAATGGGATATTCATAGCCGGGACCGATACCGGCGTGGGAAAAACCTATATCGCCACCGGCATTGCAAGGGCCTTGTGTTCGGCAGGGATCGATGTGGGCGTCATGAAACCCGCGGAGACCGGATGCCGTCTGCGTTCCGGCAAGCTCCTGCCGTCGGATGCCGAAGCACTCATACAGGCAACCGCGGTTCGTGATCCGCTGTCACTCGTTAATCCCTACCGTTTCCGCGCACCGGTCGCACCCTCCGTAGCCGCACAGATAGAGCGTAAAAAGATAGATCCGGAGAGGATTCTCAGGTCGTTCAGAACGCTGTCGCAAAGGCATCGGTTCATGATCATAGAAGGAGCAGGCGGGATCATGGTGCCGCTTGCAAAGGGCTACCTCTTTCTCGATCTGGCCGAAGCAATGGGCCTGCCTGTCGTGATCGTCGCCCGACCGGGACTGGGGACGATCAACCATACACTCCTGACGATCGAAGCGCTCCGGAGCAGGGGACTCACGATCGCCGGCGTGGTTATCAATGACAACCAGGGCGGGAGAAAGGGCCTGGCAGAGGCCACCAGTCCGGCTGTCATACGAGCTCTTTCCGGCGTACCGATCATCGGGATTATCCGCTACCGCCACCGGTCATTTGACGGGCTGGTTAAATACCTCAAAGCGCAATAACCCTCTATAAATGCTGTTTTCGCGGTCGGTAACATGCATATTGTTATTTTTTTCCATGGTGCGGTCCGTTCGGGGACCGGACCCTACGCCGTTGTAGGGCGCGTTTCCCAAACGCGCCGAGCAAACGCACCTACAATTCTGCCGCAAGCCTCATCCGCAAATTAATATTGACAACAATTCTTTTCCCTAGTATCATGCGACTTCAATTAATTAAGCAGTTAGTTAATAACTCCATGCCGACAAAAACTCTTAAAAAGAAAAGATCAGCCGGCCGCCGCCCGGCCTCGGGCCGGGCCGATTGCTGCACCCGGTCGTCGATCATCGCCGCCGCCCGCACGCTCTTTGCCAAGCGCGGCCTGGAGGGCGCCTCGGTGCGTGAAGTGGCGGAAGCCGCTAAGGTAAACAATGCCATGATCTATTATCATTTTACGGACAAGGTGGAAATGTACCGGGCTGTGCTGGCTGATTCCTTTGCCGAGTTCGACCGAATATGGGAACATAAGATATTCTCTACTGATGCATCTGCACGGGAAAAGATACAAAAATATGTTAAGGAATTGATCCGTTTCCAGCGCGACAACGAGGAAATTCGCAGGATACTCTCCATGGAGTTCGCTTCCTGCGGCAGGAACATCAAGTGGCTTGCCGACAATTTTTTCAATCACAGCTACGAAAAACTGGCTGCGATCCTGAATGCGGGCATGAAGAAGGGCGAGCTAAGAAAAGTCGACCTGTCCATTGCTATCTCAACCCTGGTCGGCATGGTCATCCACAGTTTCATAACCCGGCCCATAGCCGAGCATGTTACCGGAAAAAAACTGGAACTGACTCCCGGGAGTTTCGGCGCTTTTGTGACCGGTGTCTTCTTTGACGGATTAGGACAGGGTCCCATTGATCATAAAAAATAGCTGTCCGTTCTGCATAAGGATGCCCTTACTATGAAAAAAGCACACATAACCATTGCCACAGCATTCCTGATAAGCATCGCAATGAGCACCTACGCTGCCGATGCCGTCTATACGCTTGAAGACGCATACCGGGCCGCCCTTGGCACAAATGAATTGATCAAGATCGCGGAGGAGGGCTTGTTGCAGTCTGAAAGCCGCGTGGACCAAGCCTGGACATACCTTTATCCGCGCATTGTCGCACAGTCGGCATATACGGTCTACAATGACACGCTTCCCGAGACCTTACCTGCTGCCGGCGGTGCTTATTTCCAGCCACGAGATCAGTTTAATGCGGCGCTCATTTTGACCCAACCGCTTTACACCGGCGGCAGGACTTTCGCGGCTCTTCGCATTGCGCAAAGAATGAAGGACGCCAGCACAAGCAGCCTGTCTGTCGCAAAACAGGACGTCCTGCTCAAGGTTTCCGAGGCATATTACGGAGTGCTCAAGGCCCAGAAAGCGGTCATTATCAGTCAGCAGTCTCTTAAACGCATGGAGCGTAGCAGAAAGGTTACCGAGCGGGTTGCAGCGACACGCCGGACTAAGGCCAATAATTCAGCGCTCCTCCGTGTTAATATGCTGGTGAGCCAGGCGCGGATCAGCCTTATCCGTGCCCAGGACGGGATCAGGGTGGCGAAGGATAAACTGAGTCTCCTTACAAAAATGCCCTCCGATACGGTGCTTGCGGAACCCCGGCCTCCTGACCAGCCGACAGCAAGTCTTGACGACCTTACCGTATTGGCTCTGAAGAACCGGGACGACTATATTGCCTCGAACCAGAATAAAAGCATCGCAGCGGAATATGTTACGGTTGTAAAAGGCGCTCATTACCCGCAGCTCTATGCCGAGGCAGGCCTCAAATACCAGAATTCAGCTCCAGACACACCCATGGATGCAACAACCTATTATGGCGGCCTGCGGCTGCAGATACCGATCTTCGAAGGAGGCCTGATGAAGGCCGAGGTATCCGAAGCACGGTCCAAAGTGCGTCAGGCAGAGCTTTCCACGGATTTTCTTCGCAAATCCATAGGATCAGACGTGCTTGAAGCATACACGGGCCTTCAGACGGTTTCTTCAGTTCTCGAGACGGCAAAGCTCCAGATGGAGTATGCGCGTGACAATTTTGCTGCTGTGGAAGGGCTTTATGACGAGGGACTGGTATCAAGTTTGTCGCTCATCGATGCAGAGCAGGGTTTGAGCATGGCCGAACTTGAGCTGATGCATGCCACCTATGACCAGCAGCTGGCCATCCTGCGGCTTCAGAAAAGCACCGGTACGCTCGGGAACGAGTCTTAAGAGGCGAGAAGGCACGAAGGTAGGAAGGCAAGAGGGTAAGAGGGTAAGAGGGTAAGAGGGTAAGAAGTTTTCTGCTATTGTGAGGTTTAACCATGAGACTTCCTGAAATATCCATTAAACGCCCGGTATTCATCACCATGGTGGGCATTGCGCTCATCATTTTCGGCATCGTGGCATATCCGCGCATGGCTCTGGATCTCTTTCCCGAGGTCAATTTTCCCGTGGTGAATATCACCACCAAGCTCGTGGGCGGCACTCCGGAGATCATGGAGGTCGACGTAACCGACGTCATAGAAGAGGCTGTCAACACTATCGGCGGCGTCAAGACCATCACATCACGGAGCATGGAAGAATTCTCCATCGTTACCGTTGAATTTCATCTTGAGAGAAACCTTGAGCAAGCGGCCCAGGATGTGCGCGATAAAGTGGCGGCAGTCAGGAACCGTCTTCCCGAGGATACGGAACCGCCGGTGATCGAGAAGATCAGCCCCTCTGATCAACCCATTATCTGGGTAGCACTGTGGGGCGAACGATCGGTACGCGACATGACCCACTATGCCGACAAGGTGCTGAAGCGGGATATCGAGAAAATACCGGGTGTAGGGTCGGTCACGATAAGCGGGGGCAGGGAGCGCCAGGTCCGCTTCTGGCTCGACCAGAGGAAGATGGAGGCCGCGGCGCTCACGTCGGAGGACGTGAAGCGGGCCTTGGGCGCCGAGCATAAGGAGCTACCGGGCGGCAGGATAGAGAGCACCCGCAGGGAGTACCTTGTCAAGACCAAGGGCGAGTATGAGACACCCGAGGCCTTCAATGAGATGGTGATCGCATACCGCCACGGCAGGCTCATCAAGCTGAAGGACATCGGGTATGCCGAGGACGGTCTCGAAGACGAGCGGTCCCTTACGCGCTACAACGGCAATACCGCCGTCGGCCTCGAAGTAAAACGGCAGTCAGGCGAGAACACGGTCGCCGTGGCCGAGCGGGTAAAGGCCGCGGTCGCGGCGGTCAAGGCGCCGCAGGGAATGAACCTCAATATTACGTTCGACCAGTCCATTTACATCCGGAGGTCCATCGAGGATGTTGAGATAGCGCTCTGGCTCGGCGGTATTCTCGCCATTGTGATCATCTTTGTGTTCCTCAGGAGCGTCCGGAGCACCCTGATCAGCGCCGTGGCCCTGCCGACCTCGGTCATCGCCACCTTTGCCTTCATCCAGGCCTTCGGCTTTACGTTGAATATGATGACCATGCTGGCCCTGTCGCTCTCCATCGGCATCCTGATCGATGACGCGATCGTGGTGCTCGAGAACATCTATCGCCGGATGGAGGAAGGGGAGTCGCCGGAGCAGGCCGCCCGGGAAGGCGCTTCCGAGATCGGCCTTGCTGTCATGGCCACGACCTTCGCGATCGTGGCCGTGTTCGTGCCCGTGGCCTTTATGAAAGGAATCGTAGGTAAATTTTTCTTTGAGTTCGGCATCACGGTCAGCGTTGCAGTGCTCATTTCGCTCTTTGTCTCGCTCACGCTTACCCCCATGCTGTCGTCACGGTTCCTCTCCTATCGGCCGAAGCACGGCAAGCTCTATATGTTCCTGGAAAAGGGCTACGAGAAGCTCTACGACCTGTACCGGTCGCTCCTGGCATGGGCTCTGCGCCATCGTCCCACGGTCATCATTGTCGCTTTTATGAGCTTTGCAGCCGGACTGGCGCTTTTCATGATATTGGGAAAGGAATTCCTTCCTGCTGAAGATCAGGGTCGGTACATGGTCCGGCTCAAGACGCCTGTCGAGTACTCCCTGCCACGGGCAGATGAAACAATGAAGCAGCTCGATGAGCGGTTACGAGCAAGACCGGAAGTAGCAAGCACCTTTTATGTGACCGGCTCCGACTTTGCGAAGGACATCAACAAGAGCAGGATATTTGTCAATCTGAAAGAGCGGTCTGATCGGAATATCGACCAGACTGATTCCATGCAGCAGGCTCGACAGGATATCAAAAGGTATCAGCACATTACCTCGTCGGTAGAGGACATCGCCATGGTTGGCGGCGGCATGAGGGCCGTGCCGATACAGGTCATGATCCAGGGGCGGAAACTTGTTGACGTGCAGAAACAAGCGGTCGCCATCAGCGCTGAATATGCCGGGGTCCCCGGCATCGTGGACGTGGATATGGATATCGAACCGGGAAAGCCGGAAGTGCGCATTCAAATAGACCGCGACAAGGCCGCTAATTTCGGCGTGAGCGCGGCCTCCATCGGAAGCACGGTTAACACGATGATCGGCGGTGAGATAATAGGGAAATACAAGGATGCGGAGGAGGGGGAACGCTACGATATCAAGGCCAGGCTTATTGAGTCTGAACGAAATAAGCCGGGCGACATCGATCGTATTCGTATCCGTTCCTCCGGCGGAGAGATCCTCCGGCTTGACCAGGTTGCAAAGACCAGTATCGGAGAGGGGCCGACGGTCATCACCAGATTGAACCGTCAGCCCGCGGCGGCGCTCTTTGCCAATCTCGAAAAAGAAAAGCCGATGGCCCAGGCTATAGAAGACGTCAATCAGATCATTGAAAAGAACATCACATCAGAGCAGTCTTACCGGCATCTGGGCATGGGCGACGCCATGCTTGAATCCTTCGAGAGCATCGCCTTTGCCCTGATCATCGCGGTGATCATGGTCTACATGATCCTGGCGTCGCAGTTCGAAAGTTTCGCGCATCCCTTCACAATCATGTTTTCCCTGCCCGTGAGCTTCATTGGCGCAATGGGGCTTCTGTATATTACCGGCGAACGGATCAATATCTTCAGCCTCATCGGCATCATCATGCTCATGGGGCTCGTGACAAAGAACGCCATCCTGCTCGTGGACTACGCCATCACGCTCCGGCACAAAGGCATGGAGCGGAACGAAGCGCTCCTGAAGGCCGGGCCTGTGCGGCTGCGGCCCATCCTGATGACTACGGCGGCCATGATCTTCGGCATGCTGCCCACGGCGCTGAAGTTCGGCGAGGGCGCGGAACTGCGCGCTCCCATGGCCATTGCAGTGATCGGCGGGCTGATAACATCGACGCTGCTCACGCTCGTGGTCGTGCCGGTGGTGTACACGCTCGTTGATGACTTGGAGAACTTCTTTACCAGAAAGAAGACCGGCTTACCGCATGCTTAAACTCGGCCATATCAGCTATTCGAACACCGTGCCTGTCCACGCCGGGATCATCTCCGGTGCGGTCAAATTTCCCTTTACGCTGGTGGAAGGCATTCCCACGCAATTAAACCGACTCCTCAGTGAGGGAAGTCTGGATGTGTCTCCGTCATCCTCCATCGAATTCGCTGCAAATCCCGGCCAATACCTGATCCTGCCCGGGTTTTCCATTACGTCCCGGAACAACGCCATGAGCATTATTCTCCAGAGCCGCCTGCCCATGGATCAGTTGAACGGAAAGACCGTTGCGCTTACCACCGCTTCGGCGACCTCGGTGGTGCTGCTCAGGATACTCCTTGAGCTGAAAAATCGCGTCAGTCCTGACTATACGTTCTTTGAACAGGGGAAGGACCAACCCTATGACCGGGCCGATGCCGTGCTCCTTATCGGCGACCATGCACTTCTGCGTCCGCATGTTGAAGGGTTTGATCACGAATATGACCTGGGCGGTCTCTGGCACGAGTTCACTGGTCTCCCCTTTGTCTTCGCTCTCTGGCAGCTCAACTATAAAAAAAGTCTTGATAAAGAACTGGCATCCCTTTATCATGCGCTCAAAGCATCAAAAACCTATGGCCTCTCGCATCTCCCGGAACTGGCGCAGGAACACGCCGCCCGGTTCGGCATACCGGCGCCGAGGCTGCTCGAATACTGGAATTCATTCAGTTTCGATTTCGGGCCTGAGGAGCAAAAGGGGCTGATGACCTATTACGGATATGCAGCAGAGCTCGGGGCAGTAAAACCTGTTACAGAACTCAGGTTCTGGGAACAATCCTAACCGGACAACGCGGAATAAAAAACTTCGACAGGATAACAGGATAAAATCCGAAAAAGAATTCATCCCGTCAATCCTGTTGTCCTGTCAAAGAAGGTTTTGTTTTATCCATAAGAAAACGGAGCTTGCCGACCATGACCATCCCGGTGCGACAGAGCGGGCAGCACGAACAGCATGATCACGACCATGATGAAGCACACGATCATGAGCACGATCACGAAGAGGGCCATGATCACGCCCGCAGCCTGAACCTGGCAGCTGCCGGAGGGAGACGAGGGCTGCTTATCGCGCTCTCCATCACGGTCCTGATGATGGTCGCCGAACTGGTCGGCGGACTGCTTTCGAACAGCCTTGCGCTGCTGTCCGATGCCGGGCATATGCTGACCGACAACCTTGCGCTCCTGCTGTCCTTCTTCGCCATGAAGTTTGCCACCATGCCTGCCACTGACCGGAGGACCTTCGGATTCTACCGGCTCGAGATCCTGGCGGCATTGATCAACGGCGTCATTCTCGTTCTGATCTCGATATATATCATCTACGAGGCCTACCGGCGCATCCTGGACCCGCAGCCCGTGCAGGGGACGCTCATGCTCGTTGTGGCCATCTTCGGCCTGATCGCCAACATCATCGGCGCGATGGTCCTGACCAAGCACAGCCACGCGAACCTGAACATTCGCGGCGCCTATTTGCATATTATCGGCGATGCCCTGTCCTCGGTCGGCGTGGTGATCGGAGGCGTCGTCATTCTCCTGACTAGCTGGTACCTTATCGATCCGATCCTCAGTATTTTTATATCCTTCGTGATCATGTATGGCGCGTGGGCGCTGGTCAAAGAGTCGGTGAGCATCCTGCTGGAATCGGTCCCCTCGCACATCGATATCGATATCGTAGCTGCCGAGCTCGGCAAGCTCGTCGGGGTCCGTGAGGCCTACCATATTCATGTCTGGACCATCACGTCCGGGATCCATGCCATGAGCGCCCATGTGATCATCGATGATCAACTCGTCAGCGGGAGCAGGGACCTGCTTGATGAGATCAGGGCGCTTCTGTCGAATAAGTTCAAAATTCTTCACAGTACTATCCAGCTTGAATGTGAACGATGCGATATGAATTTGAACGCTGAATGCAAACTTCCCACGCCTGGTTCCCGTACGCCTTAAAAATACCTTCGTCAAGAGAACCGCGTTTGCCGGGCCTGAAGGGAGTGTTGCGTAAATCCATGAAACATATCGGCAGAAAATTCTATCACCTCGTCGGCGGAGTCGGGCTCCTGTCTCTTTATTATGTCCTGGGCAGAAACCAGGCACTGTGGATCTACGCGATACTTTTTATCGTCGTTCTGGTCCTCGATGTTGCACGGTTGAAATTGCCATCTGTCAACCGGTTCGTCTACTCCCGATTCGGCGGCTTCATCAGGAACAATGAAAAACAGAAGCTTACCGGCACCGCGCCGTATATCCTCGGCATTGGCTTATCCCTCTACGCCTTTTCCACGGACATTGCTTCGGCGGCAATCTGCTTTCTTGCTTTTGGTGATGTTGCGGCAACGACCATCGGCGAACGATATGGTAAAACAAAGATCGGGGCCAAGAGTCTCGAAGGTACAGCGGCCTTCATCGTGGCGGGACTGTTCGTGGGACTGCTCCTTCTGCCCGTAGCTGGTGTGCAACTTCCGCTCATGATCATTGTGGCAGGCGCGGTGATAGCAGCAGCCGTCGAACTGGTCCCCCTTGCCAATGACAACGTTACCATCCCGATCGTATCGGGCGCAGCCATGACCCTGCTCATGCAATGGGTAGCCTGACTATGACGACACCTGGGATAAAGTGGCTTTGCAGAGGTCTGATTGCGGTCCAGCTCTTCGTTGTTTCCCCGGCGTTGAATGCCGGGCCGAACAAACTTACGCTCCAGAATTGCATCGAAACCGCGCTCAGGAACCAGCCGGTGATCCAGGCTGCACGAGAAGGCGTTAACGCGCTTCAGGGCCGCATGACGCAGGCCGCCTCACGCTATTATCCGCGAATAACGGCAAGCACCGGCCATGAGGAAAGTCATGTGCTCGGCGGCCAGGTGCAAAGCAACTCCAGAAGCAACACGACTTCGCTTTCGGTCAGCCAGGTAGTATATGATTTCGGCAGGACCGGAAATACACGGGATGCCACACGCTCGTCTCTGCGGTCTGCTGAATTTGATGAACAGCGCGTTATTCAGGATACGGTCCTCAATGTAAAACAGGCTTACTATGCGCTCCTTGCCGCCAAAAAGCTCGTTCTCGTATCACTGAAAACGACCGAACAGGCAGAAAGTCATCTGAAACAGGCTGAAGCTTTTTTCCGGTCGGGTTCAAAACCGAGATTCGAAGTGACGAGGGTAGAAGTGGAAGTGAACAACGCGAAGCTGGGCATGATCAATGCGAAGAATACTGTGCGACTCCGGACCATTGGCCTCTATAATGCCATGGGCCTTGATCCGGGAGGGGACCTGGAGCTCGAGGATGTCTTTTCGGCCCCGGTTTCCATTCCGTCGCTGGAACAGGCAATGACTGAAGCGATCAAAAACCGTCCGGAATTGCTGAAAGCAGAAGCAGATATCCAGGCTGCGCAGGCCAGGGTCAGGACGGAGGAAGCGAACTATCTTCCCACGCTCTCGGCGCAGGGTTCATACAATTGGGCGAACGGCAGCACAACCATAGGAACGCTCCCGTTTAATGTTCAGGACAGCTGGAATGCGGGCATAACGTTGTCCGTGCCGCTTTTCGAGGGCTGGCTCACGCAAGGGAAGGTGAGCGAGGCCAGGGCCAACCTGCGTGCTCTTGAGGCCCAGGGCCGGACCTTTCGGCGATCGGTCCTCATAGAATTGAACCAGGCAGATGCCGATATCGAGAGCGCGATAGCCCGGATCGCCGTCATGGAGTCCTTGCTCAAAAAAGCAGGCGAGAGCCTTGAACTTGCCCAGGGCAGGTACGCCGCCGGGGTCGGCACGTACATCGAAATCACCGATGCCCAGGTTGCATCGGTCAACGCCGAGACCGACCACGTCCAGGCGCTCTATGATTACCAGCTCGCCGCTGCACGGCTCTTTAAAGCAATGGGACGAGTGGAACAGTAGGGCAGGGTACGGGGTTAAGGGTACAGGGGTCAGGGTTACAACCGGTTCATTGAACGTCATGTGAGGAGAATACAATGCCGACGAGAGAGGTCACTTTTACCGTCAAGCTGCCGATCAGAAGCGTATGGACTTTTATGATCGACCGGAAGGAAGTGGGTTGCCTCTTTCCCGGATGCAAGGGCGTGGAGCTCCTGAACGACCTCGATTCAATCTGGAATATAAAAATGTCGCTCGGCCCCTTCACCCGGATGTTTGAGATGCATGCCCATACGACCGAACTGATTGAGCATGAGAAAATAGCATGGACCGCAACGCATGAACACCTCATCACCACCGGAACAACGACGTTCAGGAAAATATCAGACGACGAAACAGAGCTCACCTACCACCTTGAAGGGCACGTGAACAGCCACTTCAGTTTTCTTCAGGACATGGTCGTTGCCGAAAAACTGGGGGAAGTGACCCGTGGTTTTATGAAAGCCATCAAAGAACGCCTTGAGTACAACGCACAGAATGAATCATAAGGGCAGGTGAAATGTCGAAATTACTAAAAATGGTAAAAAGCAAACTGTTCTGGATTGCGATAATCGCTGTGGTCGTTGTACTGTTTGCAGCCCTCGGCGGAAAGAAGCCTGTTTCAGTAAAGGCAATCGAACTGAAACCCGGAGAACTGCGCGTCATCGTGAACGCCACCACAACCTCTACGGTAAAGTCCGAAACCGAAGTAACGCTCTCAGCGCAGCGCACCGGCAGAGTGGTAAAGCTTCCCGTTCAAGAGGGAGACCTGGTCAGGGCGGGAGCGCTCATTGCCCGGCTGGACCTTTCCGAAGAATCGGTCCAGACCGAGAACGTGCTGATGCAAAGCAAAGCCACCTACGAAGAAGCCGGTAAGAACTTAAAACGGGTCGAAGATCTTTTCCAGAAAGGGATGGTTGCTCAGCAGGACCTCGATGCGTCCCGCCGGGCCTATGAAGTAGCTCAATCACAGTATCAGGCCGCAGCCGCGGATGCCGTGGTGAAAAGGGACTACTCGGTCATTCGCGCCCCTTTTGAAGGCGTTATTGCAAAAAAGACCGCCGAGGTAGGGGAGATCCTTATGCCCGGCAAAGAGCTCGTAACGATCGTGAACCCCGACAAGATCTATGTGCTCGCAACGATAGATGAAGTTGACGTGGGAAGGCTCAAGAACGGACAACCGGTGGCGATTACGGTGGATGCGTTCCCGGGAGAAAAATTCGAAGCATCGATCCGCCGTATCTCCCCGATCGTGAGCGGAGGAAAACTGGAGACCCGCACTGCCGACGTCTGGGTCTATTTCAACAAGAAAGATGCTCGAATAAAACCAGGCATGTCCGCGGATATTGAAATATTGATCACGACCTTGCAGAGCGTGCTTTCCGTACCGTCGCAGGCAATCGTTGAACGGGAAGGCAAAAAACAGGCCTATGTTGCGATCGGCAGCGATCTTAAACCCGGCGCAAAGGCCGCAGCCAGGCTGAAACCCGTCGAGATCGGGATCACCAACTGGAGCTACACAGAGGTTACCAAAGGGCTTTCAGCGGGAGAGTTCATTATCACGACCCCCGAAGCGGTGGGCTTGAAGAATGATGCGAAAGTGCTGTTGGAGTAGGTAGATGCTAGAACTCTCTCACATAACCAGGATTTACCGCATGGGAGGGGTGGACATCACCGTTCTTTCCGATGTCTCCCTGACGGTCCGGGCCGGGGAGCTGATCGCCATCATGGGGCCCTCCGGCTCCGGGAAATCAACGATCATGAACATGCTGGGATGCCTGGATCGCCCGACGAGCGGATCGTATCGGTTCGAAGGCCGGGAGATCAGTTCTCTGACGGATGACGAGCTTGCATCTATCAGGAATGTCAAGATCGGCTTCGTGTTCCAGACGTTCAACCTCCTGCCGAGATTTTCCGCGCTCAAGAACGTGGAAGTGCCGCTCATCTACAGCGGGGTCCCTGCGCGGCTGCGGAAAGAGCGCGCCATGCCGATGCTCCGGCAGGTCGGCCTTGCCGATCGCATGCAGCATAAACCCACTGAACTTTCCGGCGGCCAGCAGCAGCGTGTGGCCATTGCCCGTGCGCTGGTGAACCATCCCATGCTGCTGCTTGCGGATGAACCTACGGGCAATCTCGACAGCCGTTCCGGCGAGGAGATCTTGAATATCCTGATAGGGCTCAATCAGCAGGGCGTTACAATCATTATTGTCACCCATGACCAGAACATTGCAGCGCGGTGCAAACGCATAATTTCCGTCAAGGACGGACAGATCATTGACGACCGGGTGCGGGTATGAACTTTTTCGAAACTTTCAGTGTCGCCTTCGAGGCGATCGTGTCCAACAAGGTCCGTTCGGGACTGACCATGCTCGGGGTGATCATCGGCGTCATGGCGGTCATCCTGCTGGTATCAATCGGTGAAGGCGCGCGCGTATACATCACGAAAGAACTGACCGGCCTCGGTACGAACCTTCTGATCATTACCCCCGGCAAAACGACTACGAGCGGCGGATTCCATCCTCCGTCCGCGGGCACGGTGCGCAAGCTCACCTACGATGATGCCCAGGCGCTCAGGCGGCGTGCCTGGCTCTTGACCGACGCGGTCCCCATCGTGCTCGGAACGGGGAAGATTAAATACCGGAACCTGGGCCGCGACACCCTGGTGATCGGCACCACGCCGGAATTTCAACGCGTGCGGAATCTCTTTATTGATATCGGCAGCTACCTGTCTCAGGGCGATGTCGATTCCAAGTCCAAGGTCGTTGTTCTCGGCACCAGGGTAAAAGAGGAATTGTTCGGCGCGGAGAACGCGCTCGGCAAGGTAGTGATACTCTCCGACGCGCGCTACCGCGTCGTGGGTGTCATGCAGAAGAAAGGCACAAGCCTGGCCTGGGACATCGATGACATCGTGTTCATTCCCGTCACGAGCGGACAGGAACTTTTCGATACGGACGGCCTGTTCGAGATCCTCGCCTCCACGCCCCGTGCGGAGGATACGGACCAGGCGATCGCCCAGATCAAGGACATCCTGATCAGGCGCCATGCGCACAAGGAGGATTTCACCATCCAGACCCAGGGGGCCATGCTCTCGGCCATGAACACGATCCTCGGGGTGCTGACCGCGGTGCTCGGCGGCATTGCCGGCATCTCTTTGCTGGTCGGCGGCATCGGGATCATGAACATCATGCTCGTGTCGGTGCGTGAACGAACGCGGGAGATCGGTATCAGAAAGGCGCTTGGCGCAAGGAATAAGGACATCCTGGCCCAGTTCATGATCGAGGCCATAACGCTCTCCGGCGCGGGAGGCATCATCGGGATCATCCTCGGCGTCGGTCTGGCGCTCATTATCCCGGTGTTCGTGGATGTGCTGCCGACGAGCGTCTCGCTCTGGTCTATCCTGATGGCATTCTTCTTTTCAGCGGCGGTAGGGGTTTTCTTCGGGGTCTATCCTGCACGCAAGGCAGCGCTCCAGGACCCGATACAAGCGCTCAGGTATGAGTAGCGGATATCGTTTCAGAACATCTTCGCAGCACCTTCCAGTACTGCAAGTGAGATCAAATAGTTCCCCTGCTCGGTTTTTCCCGCTATCTTGATCGGGTAACAGCTCCCCAGTCCTTTTTCAAGCTTATACACCGGAAACTTCATATTGCAGTACCGGCAGGTTACCACGCCGTCATCGGGGCGGTATCCCTGCTTGTGATGATAGCAGCTTGCGCAGGCATCGAGGTAGGATTGGACGCCGGAATCCAGCCGAAGAACAAAGAAGTTGATCAGTTTGCCCTTGTATTGATAGGTGAGAAAAAGCGGCGCTGCCGTCTTCAGAGAAGATATGTCGATGACGGCGTTGGCGCCGATGATGGTCGGCGCAGCATACGTATGCTGGTTGGTACAGGCCGGACCAAGAAGGGAAACCAACAGCAGGATCGTAAATAATGAAGTGCTTTTATGGTTAAGAACGCTCGTGGTCATCATATGCTTTGCTCAGAGTTCATGATAACGCGCTGCGGATAAAAAGTAAAGGCCGTTCACAGGTTCCTTTTTTATCGCTCAACGCTAAAAAATCTATCGTTATTTCCGGGCTGTCTCTTCCCGCGCGGCAGCAAGAGCCTCGTCCCATGTCACGAGCTTGCCGCCATTTGTCCTTATGAACACTTCAGCGTCTTCCTTCGACGAAAAGGCCCACTTTGGTCTTTCCGTCATGACGCCTCGCTTCTTCCCCCCCATGACCCAGATCGCTTTTTCAGCTTCCAGCAGTATCCGGGAGTCGCGGTCAGCAACGAGAAAGGCCTTGACGGCTCGCTTTGGATTCGCATCAAGCTCCACGACAGCACAGTACAGGCTGCAGGTACCCACCACGGCCCCGTCCTCATACTGGACCAGCATTCTGCTGAAGCCATAGGCCTTTCGGTCCATGCCGCAATTGCCGCAGGAACGGTGGCTGTCGATGTCTTTGTCGGCCCCACTTGCCAGAGCGGCAATACCGATAAAGACCATCATTACTAGCACGAGTGCGCTACTCACCTGTTGTTGTGTTCCACTCATAATCC
>JANPMZ010000211.1:0-5051 GCA_031427195.1 Nitrospirota bacterium | reverse complement strand
CCACCGTGCTGCCGGCCGAGTTCGGCATCGATCCGATAGGAGTTGGTGAAGCAATGGGGCTTACGGCGTTGAGCGCCACCGATACGGAGGCGGTAAAGCTACCGAATAGTGTAGCAGCTGCTCCCGCTGTGCAAACACCTGGGGAAATTGTGACAAAAAGCGACGTCCCGTTCAGTAGCGACACTCTGTCGCTGACCCTTAAACCGAACGAAGGCGCGGAAATAAAAGCAACCATGCGCAGGGGAGAACAATTCGTTTATAGCTGGGCAGTCAAAGGCGGCACGGTCAACGTCGACATGCACGGTGAAAAACTCAATGCGGGGGAAAAATTCACCAGCTACTGGAACATGAAGCAGTTGGCCGGAGACCAAGGGACTTTTGTTGCCCCCTTCGACGGAACACATGGTTGGTATTGGCGCAATCGTGGTGATAAACCGGTGACGGTCCAGGTCAAAGTGAGCGGCTATTACGAGAAGCTTGCACGGATGAAATAAAAACAACATTCTTGGGTCCCGGGCAAGATCAAAGAACTGACCCCCATATTTTTTGGCATTCCCCGTAGCTTGCCGCGGGGAGATTCAATGATTTCCACATTAAAGGCGATATAAAGGCCGTCTCTGAAGGTTTCGGAGCGGCTTTTCTTATTTCAAAAAGGCCTTGACAGGCGTCCCGGCGCTTGGTATAGTGTCCACGTTATTGATAATGGTTATCAAAATCAAAACTGGGGGTAACGGAAATGCGATGGGTTGCAACTTTGCTGGTGGCGCTGATAGGTGCCGGGATGGCCGGTCCGGTTGATGCTGAAGAGGTCAAAAAGATACAGGACAATGCTTTTTTGCTGGAGGAAGCCTACAATCAGGAAGACGGCGTCATCCAGCACATTCAGTCCTATGTGTACAACAAGAAGACGCGGGACTGGCTTTACACGTTCACGCAGGAGTGGCCGGCGCCGAAGCAGGCGCACCAATTGTCCTACACCGTCCCCGTCGCCCATCTCCAGGTGGGAGACAACACCGGCGTTGGCGACATTGCGCTAAATTACCGTTATCAGCTCATCATGACCGGACCTCTTGCCGTGTCCCCGAGGTTTTCACTGATCCTGCCGACGGGTGATGAAAAAAAAGGAATGGGAACCGGCGCGACCGGATATCAGGTGAATCTTCCGGTCAGCGTTGAGCTCGGCCATCAATGGGTGACCCATTGGAATGTCGGCGCCACGTTCACACCCGACGCGAAGGAGCCTTCCGGCTCAACAGCCGATACGTGGGGCTACAATCTGGGCGCAAGCGTCATCTGGCTTGCCGCGGAGACCTTCAACGTCATGACCGAGGTCGTCTGGAACTCCGTGGAAGCGGTCCAGCCCGGCGGTTCGAAGCTGAGGGATACGACGTTCTTCGTCAATCCCGGGGTCCGATTCGCCAGGAATTACAAGTCCGGCCTTCAGGTCGTTCCCGGGCTGTCATTCCCGATCGGGATCGGCGCGTCCCATGGAGAGTACGGAGCGCTGTTCTATCTGTCATTTGAGCATCCGTTGTTCTAAGGCGACACGGAACACGGGCCTTCATGAAGAATTACCCTAATTCAAAGGAGAAGCGTAACATGAAGAGATTGACAGCATCTACATTTGTCATGCTGCGATCGTCGTTCGTTAGTATCGCGACACGTTAAAAACGAAACAAACATTAACGGTTCGGCGCGTTTGGGAAACACGCCCTACGACTTCAATAGTAAATCGTAGGGACCGTTCCCCGAACGGTCCGCACCACTTCGTGATGTTTCGTAATTAAATTGTTGCAATACTATTAACGTGCAATCGTCATAGGTGCAGCCGGGTAGGTCGGGTAGAACGTTTTTCGTGAAACCCGACGTCTATATGCTGGAAGATTCGAAGAGGTAATGAAGACCATCGGAAAATGTCGGATTTCGCTTCGCTCTACCCGACCTACTTGCTCTTTATCCGTCATTCCGGCATGGTTCAAGCTGGAATCCAATGTCTTCGGCTTTATCATCATCCTGAAAAACCTGGATTCCCGATGCAAGCATTCGGGAATGACGAAAAAGTGTCGCTGTAGTGATAGGTGAATGCTTTGCTTTAGAATTTATCCGAGTTCGTAGGTTGGGTTAAGCACAGCGCAACCCAACAGACTCTGTTCGGCTGCATTTCTTTACCCTCAACCTGCCGGCTGCTTATCACCTTCACCCTGCCGCTCGTGGCAGAACCACTTAATTTCGCCCACCGCTTGACAATGAGGTCACATTAGTATACTATGACCACATGCAGACGAAAACCATAGGCATTCGTGAGATGAAAGCCCATCTAAGCGGCTATCTGAAGGATGTGAAGCGGGGTGAGGAGCTTCTTATCTCGGAACGGGGCAAAGCCATCGCCCGCATTGTGCCCGTAGGCGCTCCCGCGGAGGAAAGCAAGCTGCATTCCGCGCTCGTCAAATTGGCGCTCGCGGGCGAGGTAATCCTGCCGCCGTCGTACAAACCGCCGCGCCTGCCGAAAGGCAGGAAAAAGGTGAAAGGAACTCCATTTTCCCAGGCGATCATCGAGGACCGGCGATGATCCTCTATGTCGACACCTCCGCACTCATCAAGCGGTACGTGGAGGAGGAGGGGTCCGAGCGCGTGAATACGCTTTGGGACGGTGCAACGGGCATCGCGACATCGGTTGTCGCGTTCGCGGAAATGCTCGCGGCGCTGAACCGTAAACGGCGGGAAGGCGTGCTATCAACCGCTGAATACACCAGGACGACAACAGCGTTTAAGGGCGACTATCGACGGGTCATTCTGGTACCCGTCAGTGCTGGATTGAACGAACGCATTGAACTGCTGGCACGGAAATATGCATTAAGGGGTTTCGACGCGATTCATCTTGCCTCGGCGCTTGTGATTCGAAACAATGGCAGGGTTGAAACGGGTTTCGCATGCTATGACCGCATGCTGAATGAAGCAGCATTGAAGGAAGGGTTTCCGGAAATCCTCTAAATTTTGCTCGCCGGAGGAAGAGAGGGGAAACTTCATATTGCTTTATCCTCCCTCATGATTTATAATCGGCAGCCGATACGGGAAAAGAAACGATTTTTTATGAAGTGGGCCGCCTATTCTTGATTGTGCAGGAAGTGGTTGCAGCCGCAGGCGGCAGGAGGACCAATTTTGGCAACAACCTATACGGCAAAGGATATCACAGTCCTTGAAGGTCTGGAACCGGTCCGCAAGCGGCCGGCCATGTATATCGGCTCGACGGACGTGCGCGGACTGCACCATCTCGTGTGGGAAATGCTCGACAACTCCGTGGACGAAGCGCTGAACGGCTACTGCACGGCGATCACGCTCCGGATCGAGAAGGACGGCGGCGTGACGGTAACGGACAACGGTCGCGGCATCCCCGTGGATATGCATCCCAAGACCAAACGGCCTGCCATCGAGACGATCCTGTGCACGCTCCATGCAGGCGGCAAATTCGACCACACAGTCTACAAGTCCTCGGGCGGGCTTCACGGCGTGGGCGCGTCGGTCGTGAACGCGCTTTCCGAAATTTTCATCGCCACGGTAGAGCGCGACGGCTACGAGTGGACTCAGGAGTTCTCGCGCGGGAAGCCCAAGGGGAACCTCAAGAAGGGCAAACCGACCAAGGCGCACGGAACGTCCGTCTATTTCCGGCCTGACCCTGAGATCTTTTCCAAAACGAGCTTCAACTACAAGAACATCCTCGATGTCTCCGAGAGCAAGGCTTTTTTGAACAAGGGTCTCAAGATCACCATTGAGAACGCGCGGGACGGGGAGAAGCCGGTCACCTTCAAATACGACAACGGCATCCAGGACTATATCAAGCGGATTGTCTCGGGGACGCTGCTGGTGAACCCGGAGCCGTTCTACTTCGAGAAAGAGGATGATTTCAAGATCGAGTGCGCCATGCACTGGACCACTGCCACGGACACCGAGATCCATTCCTATGCGAATTCGATCAACACGTCCGACGGGGGGACGCACGAAATGGGGGTCAGGGCCGGGCTCACCAAGGCCGTGCGCGCCTACGCCGAGCGGAAGAACCTTATCCCCAAGAACATCAAGACCATCGCAACCGAGGACGTGTACGAGGGGCTGTACGGCATCGTGAGCGTGCTCGTCATGAACCCGCAGTTCCAGGGCCAGACCAAGGAGAAGCTGAATAACCCCGAGATCCTGTCGCCCATCGAGGCCTCGGTCAAAAACGCCTGCGAGGCCTATCTGCTGGGGAACCCCACCATGGCGGACGCCGTGGTAAAACGCGTCCTTCTGGCCGCCGAGGCCCGCATGGCTTCGCGCGCCGCCAAGGACAATGTCACCCGGAAACTGTCTTCATTCAAGTTGAACTTGCCGGGCAAACTCGCCGATTGCTCATCCAATAAAGTGGAGGAGACCGAGGTTTTCATCGTGGAAGGGGACTCGGCAGGCGGCTCCGCCAAAATGGCCCGCGACCGAAAGACCCAGGCCGTACTGTCGCTCCGCGGCAAGATCCTGAACGTGGAGCAGGTGGCCTCGTTCGAACGGATCCAGCAGAACAACGAGATCAAGAACCTGCTTGCCACGCTCGGCTGCGGCGTGGGTGCGCATTTCGACCTCAACAAACTTCGGTACAACCGGGTGATTCTCATGACCGACGCCGACGTTGACGGCGCGCACATCAGTGTGTTGCTCCTGACCTTCATCTACCGGTACATGCCGGAACTGATCGCCCATGGACATGTGTATCTTGCCATGCCGCCGCTCTTCAAGATCGAGGCCGGCAAGGACGTTTTCTACGCCATGGACGAGATGGAAAAAGATAAGATCATTACAAAACTGAACAACAGAAAGTTTGATGTGGGCCGCTTTAAAGGTCTGGGCGAAATGAATCCGGATACCTTGAAATCGACGACCATGAACCCCAAGACCCGGACCCTCATGCGCGTGCAGGTGCTGGACCATCAGGCGACCAGCGACGTCTTCGAACGGCTGATGGGCAAGGACCCCAAGGCGCGGTTCACGTTCATTCAGGAACGGGCGTCCTACGCAGAGCTGGATAT
>JANPMZ010000210.1:0-9515 GCA_031427195.1 Nitrospirota bacterium | reverse complement strand
CAGCGACGAGGCCGGGGAGCTGCATTGAGAGCAGGTCGAGGATCAGCCGTGGCGCGCCCCTATCGGACAGGATACCGGAGAGTATTACGTTTGAGTCGAGAAAGATTCTAACGGGCTTTTTTGCCATAACGCTCTCTGTACAAGGCCTCTCGTTCCTGGACCAGACCGCCCAGCATGTCCTCTGCCGAGACCCCGGTCTCCTGGAGTATCTTCGCGATGCGCCTCCTCGCTTCGTCCAGTTCCAGCCTGCGCGGCATGATGATAACCACGTCTCCAAGGGGGACCAGAGAAACAGTCTGACCTTCCTCGAGATGCTTCATTTGGCGTATTTTTTTAGGGATGGTTAACTGCCCCCTGGCCTTGATCTCTGCTGTATACGGTTTGGTCGCCTGCATGCATTGCTCCTTTCGCCCACACTCAGCACCGAACTACCGGGCATTATTTCTGATTTCAGTACTTCTGATTTCAGAATATCAGAATTCTGATTTCTGCGCAACAAGAAGCTGTTGCAGCGATAGATCTTGATGAGCGCATGAATTCCTTCTCGCAATTACGCCTTGAACTCTTTTTTCAATTTATCGATCACGATATCGATCTCCGCCTCCGTCGTTTCCCTGCCGAGGCTGAATCGTATAGCTCCACGGGCGATTGCCAGATCCGTGCCCATGGCAACAAGCACATGCGAAGCCTGGACCGTATCGCCATGACAGGCGGCTCCAGGCGAAACGGCAATGCCCGTTAAAACCTCCATGATTGACTCTGCATCATGTCCCGGGAAACTGATATTCAGCGTATTGGGAAGTTTTTTTTCAGGATGGCCGTTCAGATGCACCTTCAGTCCTGTTTTTTGCAGCCCGTCGAACAAACGTTTCCCCAACTGTATCTGGCGCCGGCCCTCGATCGCAAGCAGCGGCATGGCAACCATGGCTGCGGCGCCGAGGCCGACGATGAAGGCCGCGTTCTCCGTGCCTGGCCGCAGTCCCCGCTCGTGCCCTGCGCCGTGCATAAGCGGTTCAATTTTTCTTCCGGACCGGATATAGAGCGCCCCGATACCTTTCGGCGCATAGAACTTGTGGCCCGCCACGGTCAGGAAATCAACGCCCAGGTCATCCACCTGTACGCCCACTTTCCCTACACTCTGCGCAGCATCCGTATGAAAGGGAATATTTTGAGACGCTGCGATCCGGCTAAGCTCCCTTATGTCCTGGATCGTTCCGACCTCATTGTTCGAATGCATGATCGAGATGAGCGCCGTATCCGGAGTGATCGCCTTCACGAGCTCAGCGGGTGCCACCATCCCATACTTGTCAACAGGCAGATAGGTCACCCTATATCCAAGGTGCTCGAGGTAGCGGCACGGCGCCAGCACGGCAGGGTGCTCTATTTGGGAAGTGATAATGTGCTTGCCGGCGCCTTCTGTCATGGTGACACCGTTGATCACCATGTTGTTCGACTCGGTGGCACCGCTCGTAAAAATGATTTCACTGGCGTCGCATCCCAGAAGGAGCGCCATCCGCTCCCGCGCCTGCTCGATGCCCGCCTTGATCGCAACGCCGAAGCTGTGGCTGCTCGACGGGTTGCCGAACTTCTGTTTGAGATAGGGCAGCATCTCGTCGAACACCGATGGATCGACGGGCGTGCTGGCATTATAGTCGAGATAGATCGGGTCCATGATTGTCCTTGTGGTTTATTTATCGTCTCAAAAGAGAAACGAGGGCGCTACGCACGTGTCCTGTAGCGTTGGGGTTTATCCCCGACGATGGGGATGGATGAGGATATTTACTACGCGATTCAGGACAGCTTTGATCATTATGGCCTTCTGCCTTTTCTCCTGCCACGAACTCCGAACGACAAACTCCGAACGCTCAACTGAATCAAGCCGTGCCCCGGGCGATCATCTCCTCGGCATGGGTGATGGTCGCGTCGGTTATGGTCTTGCCGCCGAGCATCCGCGCGATCTCGTCAACCCGCTCCTGTTTGTCCAGCAGCCTGACCTCAGTGCTCGTCCGGTCCTTTTTCACGGACTTGGACACGCCGTAGTGGCTCGCTGCCATGCTCGCGATCTGCGGCAGATGGGTGATGCAGAAGACCTGGCGCTTCGCCGCGACGCGTTTCAGCTTTTTCCCGACTTCTTCGGCAACCGCGCCGCCGATGCCTGCGTCCACTTCATCGAACACCAGGGTCGGGATGGGGTCTCCCTCGACCAGAATGGTCTTGAGCGCCAGCATGATGCGCGAAAGCTCGCCGCCTGATGCGGTCCTGGCGAGCGGCTTGGGCTCTTCGCCCGGGTTGGGAGAAATCAGGAACTCCACGCGGTCGGCGCCGCGCGGCCCGAGTTTGTGGTTGTCCAGCGTATCTTCCCCGGCCTCCTGCGTGATCTTGACGGTAAAGACCGTCCTTTTCATGCCGAGCTGCGTAAGTTCCGCCTCAACCTTCTTCTCAAGATCGAGCGCTGCCGAACCCCGCTTTTTCGTCAGTATCTGGGCTTGTGAGGTCAACCCGGACTTGATCGTCTGGACTTCCTTCTGCAGACGCGCTATCTCTTCGGTGCTTCGCTCCATGCGCTCGAGCTCCGCTGCCGCCCGTTCGCCGAAGGCAACGACCTCGTCAATGGCGCCGCCATATTTCTTCTTGAGCTTCTGGATAAGGTCCAGCCGGTCGCCTATCTGCTCCAGGCGGTCGGGGTCGAACTCGACCTTCCCGGCATAGGCAGAGACTTCGCGCGCCGCTTCTTCGATCTGGGCGCGGCCTGCTTCGCAGAGTTCCAAAACCTGCGCCATGCGGCTGTCGATTGCAGCAATCTCGCGGAGGTTCGTGACGGCTTTCTTGAGTTCCGAAAGTGCCGCGTGGTCGGAAGAATAGAGCGCTTCATCGGCAGCGCGCGAAAGGCCTGCGATCTTTTCCGAGTTGGCAAGCAGCTTCTGCTCGCTCGCCAGCGCCCCGTCCTCGCCGGGCTTCAGCTGGGAAGCCTCGATCTCGTTCTTCTGATAACGAAGCATGTCCTCGCGCTGCGCCCGGTCGCGCTCCCCGGCCTCAAGCTCCGTAAGCTCTTTCCTGATGTCCTGTAAGCGGCGATAGGCCTGGAACAGCGTTTCCCGGAGCGCATCGAGGTTGCCGAAGGAATCGAGCATTTCCATCTGGCGCTCCAGCGACAACAGCGACTGATGCTCATGCTGGCCGTGGATGTCGGCCAGGGTCGCGCCGAGCGCTGACAGTGTGGCCAGGTTGGCCAGGCTGCCGTTGATGTAGACCTTATTCTTTCCCGAGGCCGCAAGCACCCGGCGGATGATCAGGTCCTCGCCTGCCTCCATCTCAATCCCCTGTTCGCCGAGCAGGTCCCTGACCTCTTTCGTCGCCTGGGCGTTCAGCTCGAAAGCCGCTTCCACAATCGCTTCCTGGCAGCCCGTGCGGATCAGGTCCGCGCTGGCGCGCTCGCCGAGCGCAAGATTCAAGGCATCGACGACGATCGATTTGCCCGCGCCGGTCTCGCCGGTGAACACGTTCAGCCCCGCGGTGAATTCCACGCGGAGCTGGTCAATGATGGCGAAATTTTTAATGTTCAGTTCTTTTAACAACGGTTGCCGCTCCCCTGTCTACTGTCTACTGTCTCCTGTCTCCTGTCTCCTGTCGTACCCTTTCCGCCTTCTTCATGGCGAACCGCCCCTGCGTGGACTTGCCGTTCCCGCCGGCCTTTTTGTAATACTGCAAAGCAAGATCTTTCCGCCCCTGTTGTTCGCAGGACCGGCCTGCCCAATAGTACGCCGTGCCCACCCACATGCCTGCATCGGGATAGAGCTCCGGAATCTTCAGGAACTCGGTCACGGCCTGATCGTGCCGGCCCAGAAGAAAATAGCAGAATCCGATCCAGTACCGGGTCCCAGGCTGGGCAGTGCGGTCCTGATGAATAAGTGCGCCCTGATAAGCATGGATGGCGTTTTGGTACGAACCGAGCCGGTAATAACTGTCGCCTATTTTGGTATATACATCACCGGCAGGGATCTTTTCGGAGGAGGAGAGGACCGACTCGTACAGGGAGAGCGCTTCTTTATAATGCGCCGAGGAGAACAGTACGTTTGCTTTTTTATAATTAGAGGCCGCGTTGGATTCGCTCGACGCGAAGGTTGCTCCAGACGGCAGGAGTGCGGCAAAGATCAACAGAACAAGCGCTTTTCTCATGCAAGCCCCCTTAAAAAACTGTTGCAAATTTACCACAATCCATGGGGGTATTCAACAATAATCTAGCCCGTGTTCTAATGCATGTCTAAGCCGTCATTGCGAGACGCAGGCGAAGCAATCTCGTTTTATGACTCAGGATAAACCCCACAATTTCGTAGTTCGTATCTGTCTGATAAATCGAGATTGCCGCGTCGCTCCGCTCCTCGCAATGACGGCATGGGTTAGGATATAACCAGGAAAAAACTGCTTCGTGCTGGGAAGGACTTACAGCGGATTGATACGGATGGACGCATTGCTTCGAAGCTCGGCCAGGTATTTTTCCAATTGCTTGCCAAGTTCCTGGTCCACCAGGAAAGACGTGATCTGTTTTTGCGCTTCCGGAAACCGTTTACCCTGGAACTGATCTGCATGGGAGTCGAAGTAGCGCTGAGCTTCCTCGCGGCCAATGCGCACATACAGGCCGATCTTCTTTTCAATGAAGCGCTCAACCAAAAGCCGGTCTCCCAGCATGCGCTCCAGGTCCTTGTTGGATACGCGGGTGTTGGAGAGGAACGCTGCGAACGCCTCGGGCGACCCCATCCGTTTCTTGAAAACCTCGACCTGGGCCCGAATATCCTGCTCGGACAGTTCGACGAACTTGAGCCGCCGCGCCTCCTGGAGCAGCAACAGCCGGTTGACCAGGCCGTCACGCGTTTCCTCCCTCAGCCGGTTCCTGTCCTGCGCAGGTCCCGACAGCGCCTCGTTGATGCTTACCGCCTGTTCAAGGTCGCTGGCCGTGATAACCTCGTTATTGACCGCAGCCACGATGTGGTCGACCCGCTCCGCCTGCGCCGGAAATGAAATAAAGAAGAGTCCGGCAAAAATGGCCATCAACAACAGGTTTGAACTACCCGCCCCTTGCCTCGGCCCCTTTTCAATCCGCAATCCGAAATCCGAAATCCGCATTAGAAATCATCCTTCTTTCAGGTCCGTCATCTTGACGCCTTTCAGCTAGTCCACGGTCTTTTCCTTCTTGATCCCCTCGACCCGCTTCACGATCTCGGCGATCCTGAACGCGTTGTTCAGGATCGTTTCAAGGCGCAGAAACAGTTTTTTGTCCTTGTCCTCGTAGCGTTCCATCAAAAGCTCGATATTGCCGTTGGCCTTCACGAGCATCGCCCTGAGGTGCTTCTGCTCCATCACGTCCAGCGCCGACAGCTGATACCCGCGCACCCGTCCAGTACCGCCTGCTAGAACATATTGCCGATATTGAAATGCAGCTCGCCCGGGCTCTCGCCTGAACGGCGATGGATCTTCTGTCCGTAGTCGAGCCGCAGCGGCCCCACGGGCGTATTATACCGGATGCCCATGCCGTAGGAAGCGCGGAGATCGGAGAGCTTAATGGATTGGTCCGACCAGACATTGCCGGCATCGGAGAAGAGCACCAGACCGAACCCTTCGGTCTGGCTCAACCGGATCTCGGCGTTAATAACGACCATGCTCTCGCCGCCGAGGGGCGTCACGGTGCCGTCGGGAGCTTTCGCTTCCGGACCGACGGAGTCCTGCAGATACCCGCGCAGCGTGGTCACACCCCCGAGGTAGAACCGCTCATGGATCGGGATCGTCTTCGTGTCCCGCTGGGGCAAAGCCATGCCCCCACGGCCTGAGAGCGCCAGGACCGATTGGCTCGTGACGGGGAAGTACCAGCTGGTCTGGGCCGTCAGTTTCGTAAAATCAGCCTGGGAGCCGAGCAGCTTCAGCGCCTCCTTGACCGCAAGGCCATGGAGCGAGCCCCTGCGGGGATTGAAGGGATCATCCCGCAGATCCAGAACAACGCCCGGCGTAATGCTGCTTACCCGCACCCGGCCGCTGTCGTCGGTCGACAGGATGGCGGCGGGACGGACAGTATAGTTGTCCACGTTCTCGTACTGGTAGATGAGCGAAAGCTTAAGACCTTTGTCGTAGGAGCGGGACAGTCCCGTGGCGACCGCGGTCTTCCGCGTCTGGTAATAGAGCTCGCGCGTATCCGCATTCAACCGTTTCTCGTCAGACCAGGCCACGCGAACACCGGCCTCGAGCCGCTGGTTCAGGAACCAGGGTTCGCGGAAGTTCACCGCCGCCTGCTCAACAATGTCGCTTGCCGCAACGCGAAGACCCAGGAACTGCGCCTGCCCCCAGAGGTTGCGGTAGGAAACCTCGGCGGAGCCGCGAAACCGGTCCAGGTTGCCGTAGCCCACGCCAAGCTCCACGGAACCGGCAGGCCGCTCCTCGACGGTCAGGAGCATGTCCCTGCGGTACTCTTTTTCACCCGCGTGCAGCGGCTCGAACCTGACCAGGCTGAATAAACCCAGGCGGTAGATGTTCTGCTGGCCCGAAAGCACCGCGCCGTAATCATAGGGATCGCCGGGATGCACGTTCACCTCCCGCAGGATCACCTGGTCGTCGGTGCGCTCGTTGCCCCGGAGGATGATCCTACCGATCCTGACCAGCTGGTCTTCGGCGATCCGGAATACCAGGTCGATGCCGTTCCCTTCCTCGCTCCGCTCCACGTCGACGCGGGCATACAGGTAGCCTCTGGACGCATAGGCAGACAGAATGCGATACCGGTCCTCTTCCACAAGCCGCTCACTGAAGGGAGAACCGGACTTGAGACCAAGCCGGGCCTGCAGTTCGGCCCCGCTCAACGCACTGTTGCCCTCGAAGATGATGTTTCTGACCAGGGTCCGCGGCCCCTCCCGAATAGCGAACGTGACCAGAGCTTCCGTGCCGTTCGCTGCAACGTCCACCCCGCTCTTGACAACAACAGCAAGGAACCCGGCGTCGACATAGCGGTCATGGAGGTATTCCGTGTCCCTGGCAAGCAGGTCTTCGCGGAAAGACTGCGAAAAAAACCAGCCCGACTCCTGCAGGCCCAGCTCTTCCTTGAGCTGCTCCTGAGGCATGAAGGCCGCGCCCGTGATGATGATCTTTTTGATCGTCACGCGCGGGCCTTCCGCGATCGTGAACACCAGATCGAGTGTCTCCTTCTCTTCAATGCTTTTCGCCGCAACATCCACGTCCCGGTATCCCGTCTCCCGGTAGGCCGTTTTTATCTTTTCGACGCTGCTCTCGATGATCGCCTGGGAGGCGTCATGCTCGGACCAGATGAGCAGCAGCCCGCTCAGTTCTTTGTCGCTATAGGCCTGATTGCCCGAGAACCGCACCTGCACCCTGCGGCCCTCGATGATCTGCATGCGGACAGCGGCCTTGCCGTCCCTGAAGCTGATGTCCACAGGCCCCAACCTGGCGGCAGGGTATCCCGCTTCTGCATATTTTTCAACGATGGCCGTCCGGTCCGTATCCAGCAGCAGGCCGCTCTTCACCGTTCGGCCCGGCCGGCTCTCCATCACGCGCAGCAGGTCCCTGTCCTGAAACACCGTATTTCCCGTGAAGGTGATCGCTTCGATGATGGTCGGCTCATGCTCCTGGATGGAGATCGTCAGCATGGCACGATGGGGATCTTTAGCGGGCGCAGCAGTAATACCGACCTCTGCAACATCGTACCCTTCAGCCCGGTACAGTGCAAGGACCCGTCCCCTGAGCTCGGGCAGTCGGTCCCCCCGGAGTTCCTGGCCCTCAAGCCGGGGCAACTCCGCCCTGATAGCATCGGTTGAGACAGCGTGATTTCCCGTGACCCTGACCGCCTCAACGATCGTCATCGGCAGCAGCGTGTACACGAGGCGCACGCCCTTGCCGTCGGGAAAGGCCTCGACCCGGATGTCCGTGAACCGGCCCTTCAGGTACAGGAAGGCGATCCCGTCCCTGACGGCCTTTCGTGAAAAGACATCGCCGGGCGTGAAGCCCACGAGGGGCAGGAGCTGTTCAGGGTGCGGCCAGGGAGTACCGTGCTCATCGGCAAGAATGATCTGGGTGACAGGAAGGCCGGAAAGATCATCAGCCGCCGCTGGGGAAATGAGCAGAAACAGGACCGCGCAGACCGCGCATAGGTGCATCAATTTCATGAAGGATTTTTAACACATTGAGGAACGAATGTAAAGGAGGATTAGCCCTGCGGATCAAGAGGGCAGGAGCACGAGAGGATGAAGAGTCAGATGCTTGACGAGCGGGGGTTGTAGAGCGCAACGAATCGTCGCAGCGCACTTCTCGGACAACAGGCGAGAACGATCATGAAGCTTTTTCCAGTCGCTCCGCCACCCAGACCTTGATGATCGACTGCCGGGGGACTCCCAGGCGTTTTGCCTCTTTGTCCAATAATTGGATCATCCACACAGGGAAGTCCACGTTCACTCGTTTTTGTTCATGCTCAGGTCTCCGTGCTTTTTTCAGATCAAGGTGCTTTGAAATATCCGCACCTTCTTCGAACTTCTTGTCAAAATCACGCGCTTTCACTTTCATAAATCTCCACCTCTTCTTTCCTTGACCGCCGTACCGATATGATCCTTATTTTCCCGCCTCGGTAGGTTATGACTCCCGACCAGTGTTTCCCCGCTATCGTTCCAATCACCAGATAACGCGGCTCGTCAATGGTTTGAACAGGAATTTCAATTAGATCGGGATCATCCCATAAGGCTTGAGCTTCATGGAAATCAAGCCCGTGCTTTTGTTTATTGCCGTCGCTTTTTTTGGGATCGAACTCAAATTCCATGGTATAAGAATTATACCTTAACTATACCGGCAGTCAAATGATTATTTTTATGCTAAAACCACTAGGACCATATGGGACCAGACCATATGGGTGCCTTCATATGATTATCAGACTTGATTAGTTGAGTTGTTGACATTCCCACTGTCTATCCACCAGGACCCCGTCCGCGCAAAGATAGCGGAGAAGGTCGATGCCTATCCCTGGAGCAGCCATCACGCCTACACCGGGAGGAATAACCCGTTAGGTCTTGTAGAGCGAAAGCGATAGAGCTTAAGCGGTACGCGATAACCGTAGACGACAGCCGCTCCAATGGCCGGACAGAAGATCTTGTGCGTGCCAGGAGGATATTCAGCCAGGTAGCCGGTGCTTTGGGCCACCGTGGGAGCGAGTTGGCAAAGTATATGCGGAAGGACCCCTCAGCTATCACGCGGCAGATGCGGGATACGACGCAGGAGGGGGAGGTCCGGGTGGTGTTAAAGTGGTTGGGAGGTATTAAGTCAACAAATCAAGCCTGACCCTGATGACTACACTTATTTCCGACTGTAAGTTGCTAGTACACTGTAAATCTAATTCTTGATGGTATCTCGCCTCTTTTTCTCGTCACCCCGGCATGATTTTAGCCGGGGTCCAGAGGTTTAAATCCCTGGATTCTGGCTTAGAACGTGCCGGAATGACGGCGTTGAACCATTAACAACTAAGTTTACGATGTACTAGT
>JANPMZ010000209.1:0-3231 GCA_031427195.1 Nitrospirota bacterium | reverse complement strand
CGTGAACCGGGGATTGTAAAACACCGATGCGTGCTCCTCTTCGAGCGCGGCTGCCTGCTCCTTGAGCGACGCAATGTAGAGCTTCAGCTTTTCGTCCGGCAGCGTGTCGAGCGCGCGGCTTTCCGAGGCGACCCATTGCATCTCAAGTTTGAGGAGTGCGGCAAGGTCCTTGTCGGCATAGGCGGCGGTCACCTTCTTCATCAATTCTTCTTTTCGTTTCTTTTCCGAAAAGTTCATTTCGGTATCCGGATGCAGGGCCTTGGCCAGGGAAAGGTAGAGGCTCCGCATGCTCTTGAGCTGATGCGCTTCTTGCTGTTGTCGCAGCTCTTCCCGCGCAAGATGTTTCTTCGATTTTTTTCTCCCGGAAAACCGCTCTTCTCGTTGTTTTTCGCTGTTCGTGAACTCGTCCTGCATGCGCCTGGCAAAACGCGCGAATTCCTCGGGAGTATCACCCATTGTGTCAAAATCGATGTCCATGCCGAAGGCGCCCTTTGCGTGTTCCGCAAACATCCTCTTCCTGGCGTTTTCCTGACTTTGAACTTCCTCACGGTAATTCGATTTTGACCAGGCATTGTAAAACAGCTCGGTTTCCCGGTCAGGCTCCACATGGGCGAACGCTTCATCGCACAGGAGGAGGACCACCTGACGCACATCGGTAGCCTGGCGCTTGCCGTATTTTATCTTTTTTGTCGTTTCACCCAGGGCTTTCGCAAGCGTCAGCCGGCTTTTGGAGATCACCTGCTGCAGGTTGGGGATGTTCGCGTTGTAGGCTTTGAGCACGGTTTCGAGCTTTGCCGAGTCTTTGCGAATCGCATGCTGAAGTTGTTCGATGCGTTTTGTCAGCCGGTTGAAAGCCTGCTGATTTTTTGTCAGTTTTTTGCTTTTGCCGACAACGATCTTCAGGTCTAATTTCACTATTTTTTTTCCACGGAAATAATTATCGTCGAATAAAGAATATGTTTGGTCGTCCATGTTCATTCTCGCACAGGTCGGGGCGGGTGTGTATTCTGATGTGTCGGGGTGACGATGCGGCTACAGCTTCATCGCCTCGTTCACTTCGGCCAGGGTCTGTGCAGCGATAACGCGGGCCTTGCGGGAGCCTTCGTGGATGATGTCGGTGATCCTTTTCGGGTCGGCAGCCAGCCCCTTCCGGCGCTCCTGCATCGGTTGGAGGTAGGCCAGAAGGTGCTTCAAGAGCTCCTTCTTGTCATCGACACAGCCGATGCCGGCACGGCGGCATTCCACGTTGACATGATCGCACCATTCTTTGGGCGCGAAGATCTTGTTGAGCGCAAAGAGCGGGCAGACGTCGGGATTGCCGGGGTCATTCCTGCGTACGCGCGCGGGGTCGGTCACCATGGCCATCACTTTCTTCGTGATAACCTCGGGGCTGTCCGACAGGTTGATGGTATTGTTGTAGCTCTTGCTCATCTTGCGACCGTCCGTACCGGGAAGTTTGGGATACTCGGTCATGAGCGGCTGGGGCTCTGGAAAGATCTCGCCGTAGAGCTTGTCGAACCTGCGGCCTATCTCCCGCGTCAGCTCCAGATGAGGCAGCTGGTCAATGCCCACGGGCACGAAGTGCGCTTTATAGATGAGAATGTCCGCTGCCTGGAGCACCGGGTAGCCGAGGAAACCGTAGGTGTTCATTTCCCGGTCCTGGATCTGGTCCATTTTTTCCTTGTAGGTCGGCACCCGCTCGAGCCAGGGGAGCGGCGTGGACATGGAGAGCAGTACGTGGAGGACGGCGTGCTCGGGCACGAGGGACTGCTTGAAGAGCACGGCTTTCTCCGGATCAAGGCCTGCTGAAAGCCAGTCAATGACCATCTCTTTGACGTGCGTCCGGATCTTCGAGGTGTCGGCATAGTTCGTGGTGAGGGCGTGCCAGTCCGCGATGAAGTAATAGCATTCGTACTGGTCCTGGAGCTTGCGCCAGTTCTCGAGTGCGCCAAGAAGATTACCGAGGTGCAGAAGGCCGCTCGGCTGCATGCCGCTTAAAACTCTTTTTTTGCTCATGGGTGGTCCTTTGTTCCTGACGGAAGTTTAAAGAATGGAGCTTGCCTGCTGACGGAATTCAGACGTTCATGATCCCGACGACATAATAACGCTTGTCCTGCTGGGCCCACTTTACCCTGGTCTGCCTCACTGGTAATAGGATCCCAATAAGATCGACAGCAGCGGATCGATGATCGGCCCGATGATCTTGCCGAGGATGTTGAACGCCAACAGCAGCATCAGGATGACGAAGCCATACCGTTCCAGCTGGTTGTACAGGGCCGCCTGCTTGTCGGGGAGCAGCCAGTAGACCACTCTGCTCCCGTCCAGCGGCGGAATGGGGATCATGTTCAGCACGCCCAGTACGACATTGATGATTACGCCCGACTGGCACATCAGCACCAGGGGAGGCGCAAACCAGTTCCAGGCCTCGCTGGGGAAGACCTGTGCAATGGCGGGCAGGACCAGACGCAGGATGACGGCAAAGGAGATCGCCATGACCAGATTTATCCCAGGCCCTGCCATGGCAGAGAGCGCCATTCCCTTCTTTGGATCTTTAAAATTGTAGGGGTTAATCGGGACCGGCTTCGCATACCCGAAGACCATCCGGCCATTGGTGGCCCAGAACAGCAGGAGCGGCAGCAACACGGTCCCAAAAAGATCGATATGGGACAGCGGATTCAGGGTCAACCTGCCCAGGTCACGGGCCGTATGGTCGCCAAGCCTGTTCGCCACCCAGCCATGGGCCACTTCGTGCAGCACAATGGCGAAGATGACCGGCGGGGCCATGACCACTATCTTTTGTATGATGTGCAGTTCTTCCATAGGTTTAGATCAACGAACAGGTACGGCAGTCAAAAGCCATTTTAGCGCCAGAGTAATTTTGATCGTTGATAGTAAGGGAAATGAAAAGGAGTGTCAAGGAAAAATAGGCAGCAGGTCGTAAGCCTTCAATTACGGAGGTGGCCGAAAAGTTCTTACGTTCCAGTTCTCGATATAGTATACCTGTCACATGAACGAAGCTATACGGTATCGTGGCAGAACGTTTGCTGCGCCTGAAATTAATCGCGTCAGAGAAGTTATAGACTCAAATCCGGGAAAGAGCCGGCGCTTCATATCCCAGGAACTATGCAGACAGTGGGGATGGACCCAGCCCAACGGTTTGCTGAAAGACATGGTTTGCCGCGGGCTCTTAAAACAGTTGGAAACAGAAGGCCTGGTCGTTCTCCCGCCTCG
>JANPMZ010000208.1:0-1590 GCA_031427195.1 Nitrospirota bacterium | reverse complement strand
GCACGGCGCTGCCCCGGTTTCTACTACTCCTTGAGGTTCTTTTCTCTCTTTGAATTTATCCACGATTCTTGCTCCGCCGCCGCTCGCTGTCCGGTAAACCACATCAGGTGTTTTGTAGTCCAATGATTGGTGTGTTCTTTCCCTGTTGTAAAATAGAAAGTATTCCGTCAGCCCCAGCTGCACTTCTGGCAGAGTATCATACCCCTTCAGATATATGTCTTCATGCTTGACGCTCCGCCAGAGCCGTTCCACGAAGATATTGTCCAAGGCACGACCGCGTCCGTCCATGCTGATCTTGATGCAGTGCGCCTTGAGCACCCCGGTGAAGGCCTCAGAGGTGAACTGGCAGCCCTGATCGGTGTTGAATATCTCAGGGATGCCGTATGTCTTTAATGCCTGCTCCAGGCACTCCACGCAGAACCCGCTATCGAGGGTGTTCGATAACCGCCATGATAGTACTTTGCGCGAGTACCAGTCGATCACCGCCACCAAGTACACAAATCCCCGCGCCAGGCGGATGTAGGTGATGTCAGTGCTCCATACCTGGTTGGGTCGTGTCACCATCATGCCTCTGAGCAGGTACGGATAAATCACATGCTGCGGGCTGGGGCGGCTGGTATTCGGCCCTGGCGCCATGCCAGCGAGCCCCAGGATGCCCATGAGCCGCTGTATCCGCTTGCGGTTGACCCGATGCCCTATGCCGCATAAATATACTGTCATCTTGCGGCTGCCGTAGAACGGGTGTCTTGTGTATTCGGCGTCGATCTCACTCAGCAGGGTCAATTCCAGCTCGTTCCGTAGGTGATCATCGAGGCAAAAATTACCGAGGACGACGGCACGGCGCGCGACAAGGTCACCCGCATCCAGCATTTAGGCGAGTTGAGCATGGCCGGGCAGCCAAAAGGAAAGCCGAAGTATGAGGTAATCGCCTGTATCGCGGGCCGCGGCTTCGGGTCCGGCGGGAAGACATGAAAATGATGCTGCTGGCTACGCGTGGGAAGGTTTTTACTCTTCCGAACCTGGACAAACTCGTGGAGTGTACGGGGTGAAGAAATTTAGAACAAAGTAGACGAAATACCGTTACACGAGCTATAGGGGGCAAAACTCATTTATTGACAAGTCTTTCAACTTGCCGCGCTTGAACTTTCAACCTGCGTGAACTCCTAATGCAGGTATAACCTGCCTGTCGTGCCGCACACGACAATCTCGTGTATCTTTTCACCCTTCCTTCATGGCCAATTTTTATGATTGTTAAACACTTCAAGTAGTGCTATATTTGATGCTCAATAAAGCATCATAGGAGGTGCGCTATGTCTCGTATAAGTCTTTCGGAGGATATTCGCTCGGTTACCGATCTGAAACGGAACACGCGCGATATTCTTGACCATCTCCACGCCACGGGGCGGCCGGTAATTCTCACGGTCAACGGCAAGGCCGATTCCGTGCTGATGGACGTGCATGTCTACGAAAAACATTTGCATGCCGCAAATTTTGCGAAACTTCTTGCGCCGGCCGAGCGGGATGCTGCAAGCTGCCGGACCCGTCCTGCCCGGGACTTTTTCAAAGAGTTCAAGCATGCCAAAAAAGTTC
>JANPMZ010000207.1:0-4834 GCA_031427195.1 Nitrospirota bacterium | reverse complement strand
CGAATCCACGTCCGAAGCCGTGATCCTGGCCAAGCAGCATATCGTGCTTGCCGGGATCGACGTGGCCAGGGAAGTGTTTCACTTTCTTGACCCGGGCATTCACTTTGCACCGTTCGCAAAGGACGGCGAGGTCATTCACGCGGGCACCGAACTGGCCCGCTTGTTCGGGAACACGCGGGCACTGCTTGCCGGCGAACGCGTGGCGCTGAACCTGCTGCAGCATCTGTCGGGAATAGCCACGCTGACGGCGGCGTATGTGGAAAAGGTCAAGGGTTTGCAGGCCGAAGTGCTGGATACGCGGAAGACCCTGCCCGGCCTGCGGCTGCTCGAAAAGTACGCCGTGCGCATGGGCGGCGGCAGGAACCACCGTTTCGGGCTTTTTGACGGCGTCCTGATCAAGGACAATCATATCAAAGCGGTGGGCAGTATCACGCTTGCAGTCGAGCTTGCACGAAAGAAAGTTCACCACCTCCTCAAGATCGAGGTGGAGACAAAAAATCTCGACGAAGTGCGGGAAGCGCTGACGGCGAAGGCGGATATTATTATGCTCGACAATATGCCGATCGACGTCATGCGTGAAGCGGTAAAGATGGTCAAGGGGCAGGCGCTGGTCGAGGCGTCGGGCAATGTGACGCTTGAGACCCTGCGGCATATAGCGGAGACCGGGGTCGATCTCATATCATCGGGAAGCCTCACGCATTCGGCTCCGGCTGTAGATATTAGCATGAAAATAAAGTAACAGGGTTCAGGGGTCAGGGTTCAGGCAAGCACAAGGCCCCGGGTATTTCTTTCTTTTACTGTACCCTGGACCCCGACCCCTGACCCCCGACCCCTGAACCCCGGTGTACCATGGCAAAAGAAAAAATCCTTCAACTTCTGCGGTCTTCCAAAACCGGTTTTCTCTCCGGCGAGGATCTGTCCTCACGACTCGGCATCTCCCGCACCATGGTGTGGAAGCATATCAAGGCGCTTGAGCGCGAAGGGTTCGGGATCGAGGCGGTGCCGTCTCAGGGATACCGGATCACCCTGGCGCCCGATACGCTCCGGCAGAACGAGCTGGGGCTGGGACTTAAGACAAAGATCATCGGTAAGGACATTCGTCTCTTCCCCGAGGTCGTTTCCACGAACACGCTGGCCATGGAGGCGGCGCAGCAGGGCGCGCCCGAGGGCACGGTCATTATCGCCGAGACACAGACCGGCGGCAAGGGCCGGCTCGGCAGAACCTGGATCTCGCCCCGGGGGAATCTGTACCTCAGCGTCATCCTGCGGCCGCAGATCCCTACGCACAAGGCGCCGCTCATCACGCTGGTTGGCGCCGTGGCCGTGGCGTCTGCGATCAGAAAGCACTGTTCCCTCCAGGCGGCGATCAAGTGGCCCAACGACATACTCATCTCCGGCAAAAAGGTGGCCGGCCTGCTTACCGAGATGAGCGCCGAGCCGGACCGGATCCGGCACATTGCCCTTGGCATTGGGGTTGATGTGAATATGGAGCTCCAGGAGCTGCCTCCCGATGTCAGGCTGAACGCAACGACCCTGGCCGCTGAATCGGGCGCAAAAATAGATCGCAAACTGCTTCTGCATCAGATCCTTCTCAACCTGGAGCACTGGTACCGGATCTTTCTGACCAGCGAAGCAGCGGTGCTGAAGGAATGGGAACTGCTGAATATGACCATCGGTTGCCGCGTAACCATAAGCGGCATGGGCGAGGTTTTTGAAGGCCTGGCGCAAGGGATCGACCATGAAGGCAGGCTTGTGGTCGCGCTCGATGACGGCACGATAAGGATCGTTGCTGCAGGGGATGTGACGATCGTGAAAAGATAGGGTACAGGGTTCAGTAGCCAGGGTTCAGGAAAAGCTTAGGGTCAAACGATTGTCCTTCGCTTTTTCTGGACCCTGAACCCCGGCCCCTGGACCCCATTATTTTTTTTCGGAGGAACCATGCTTCTTGCCATAGATATCGGCAACACAAATGTCGTTCTCGGCGTGTTCGACAAAGAGCGGCTTGTTGAGAACTGGCGCGTGGGCACGAACGCGCAGATCACGCCCGATGAGTATGCCATGATCTTCAAGGACCTCTTCGGCTTTGCCGGGCTCGAGTTCAAGCAGATCACGGGCGTTATCATTTCGACCGTGGTGCCGCCGCTCCTGCCGGTCATGATCGAAATGTCCCGGAAATATTTCAGGATCGAGCCGATGGTCGTGACCCACGAGCTCAAGACCGGCATTACGATCCGCTACGATAACCCGAAGGAAGTCGGCGCCGACCGCATTGTGAACGCAGCCGCGGCCTTCAAGCTCTTCGGCGGGCCGCTTATCATCGTGGACTTCGGCACCGCAACCACGTTCTGCGCGGTGACCAGGGCCGGAGAATATCTTGGCGGCGCCATCGCTCCCGGCATCAAGATCTCGGCGGAAGCGCTGTTTCAACGTGCATCGAAATTGCCCAGGGTGGAGCTCTCCAAGCCCCAGAAGGTAATCGGCAGCGATACTATCAGCGCCATGCAGGCCGGCATCATCTATGGTTATGCCGGGCTGGTGGACGGGATCGTGGAGCGCATGAAGAAAGAGCTTTCCTCCGATGCCCGCGTTGTGGCGACTGGAGGGCTTGCCGAACTCGTTTCACCCGAGACGAGGAGCATCCAGGAAATAAAACCACAGCTGACGCTGGAAGGCCTCCGGCTTCTGTATGACATAAATCGCTGATATTTCAACCAGCTATGGCATTGCTGGTGCAAATTTCTACGATCGTTCCCCGCCCGCTCTCCGGTGTCGCGCCTTGACGATTCACGGTTTTTGTGATATTTTTCATCTACTGACAATGTTTCAAAAGTACAGGCGGCTGGAGAACTGATGAAGATCCTTGTTGCAGATGATGAAGAAGGCGCGCGCGAACTTTTTTTTACCATTCTCTCGGACGAAGGGCACACGATCACGCTTGCCAATGATGGGGCCGAGGCGCTTGCGTTGTTCGGCGGCGATTCCTTTGACCTGGTGATAACGGACATTAAGATGCCGGTGATGGATGGTCTGCAACTGGTGCAGGAGCTTCGGAAGGTCGGCTCGAAGACCGATGTTATCATGGTCACGGCTTATGGCGAGGTTGAAACCTACCTTAAGGCCATGAGCCTGGGAGTTGCGGAATACATCAACAAACCCATTCGCATCAAAGAACTGAAGCGGATCGTTCACAAGGTCCTTACCGAGAAACAGGCGAGGACGGGAAGCTGATGTCCCGGCTGAGGAAGGACCCTATTGTAGGACGCTGGATCATTGTCGCAAATGACCGGCCGAAGAAGCCGGAAGAATATCTCTTCGAAGAACCCGCCGACGATGTGACTCCTGCCGAGTGCCCCTTTTGCTCAGGCAACGAATCCAAGACCCCCCCGGAGATCGCAGCATTCCGTGCGGAAAAAACGCAGCCCAACTCCACCGGCTGGTGGGTGCGGGTCATACCCAGCAAGTTTCCGGTCCTTCACGTCGAAGGGAGCCTTGAGCGCGAGGGCTTAGGCATCTACGATACCATGAACGGCATCGGCGCCCACGAGCTCATCATCGAAAGCCCGGAGCATGCCCTCAGGCTCGAGGACCTTCCCGAGAGCCAGGTGGAGAAGGTCCTCTGGGCCTACCGCGACCGCATCCTCGACCTCGAACGCGACAGTCGGCTCAGATACGTGCTCATCTTCAAGAACCAGGGCTGGACCGCCGGTTCCCTGGTAAACCACACCCATTCTCAAATCATTGCCACGCCGGTCATACCCAAGTTCGTCAAGGAAAAGCTGGACGGCGCCAAATCGTATTTTGATTACAAGGAACGCTGCATCTTCTGCGACATCATCAGGCAGGAGCTGGCAACGCCCGAGCGGATCATCGAAGAGACCCGTCATTTCCTGGTGATGACGCCCTTTGCGCCGCGCTTTCCTTTTGAGACCTGGATCTATCCCAAAAAACATCTTTGCTCGTACACGGACGTGACGAAAGAAGAAACCATGGACTTCGCGCGGACCCTGAAGCATACCCTCAAGCGTCTGGGGACGGTCCTGAACAATCCCCCCTACAACTATATGCTGTACACTGCTCCGAACCGGGTGCCCCGCAGTGGACACTGGCACACGTTGCACGACGATTTTCACTGGCATCTCGAGATTATGCCGCGGCTTACCCGCGTTGCCGGTTTCGAGTGGGGCTCCGGTTTCTACATCAATCCCACGCCGCCCGAAGACGCTGCAAGGTATCTGAGGGACGTTAAGCTGTGAGTTTTGTTCCGGCGAATGAGCGTACGATAAAAATAAAAGCCGCGCCCTTTTTGGTGCGGCTTTGCTTTTTGTCCGGCGGCAGCAACCTGAAAAACGACATATGACACGGATCAACCTTAAAAAAACTTTGGACACGGATAAAATCGGATAAGAGCCTGATAACGGCGGATTCTCTCTTTGACAAGAGGTTCACCACCGGTGAATGTTTAGCTTCAGGATTTATCCGCAGTAATCCGATGTTCATCCGCCTCTTCCGTGTCCAAACGGTTTCTCAGATTTTGCTTCGGTAATTGTTACCAACACAGCCTGGGAAAAGGTCACACGACATGCTCAACTACGCCGTCTAATCCGGCCACAGCGCCATCGAGGGAACGGGCGTGTTCGCGGCTGCAAGGATCCCGCGGCGTGCAAAGATCGGAGAGGTCACCGGCGAGATCATCTCCATTCGCACTGCGCGCACGAGGGCCAAGGGCAAGTGCCGGATGTGCCTCATCGACCTGAGCGGCACCCATGCGCTGGACTGCACCAAAGGGAACGCGCTTCGCCATTTGAACCACAGCTGCGGGCCCAATGTCTTTATG
>JANPMZ010000206.1:0-16654 GCA_031427195.1 Nitrospirota bacterium | reverse complement strand
CGGACATGCTGGCGGAGGACAAGCTCAACAAGGACGTTGAAAAGATCCTGGCTGCGCACGAAGCCGAGATAGCCAAGGAGAACATGGACTACCGCAAGCTGTTCGATCTCACCAAACAGAAACTGGCGAAAGACAGAGGTATCGTACTGTGAGGCTGAGCGAAGACCGGATCTCCCATGTATCGCACCTGATCCAGGATATGATTATACGGAACAGGAACATCGACATACTCCAGCCCGAGGAACGCCTGCTCCGGGAGATCAAGCGAACCATCACCGCCGAACTCCAGTTCGAAGACGAGGCCGACGCGGCAGCGCGTCGCACGATCCAGTCCCTGTCCCGCCGGGTGCCCGAAGGGAGCCGCGAGTGGGATGTCCTCTATCGCAAATACGTGGAAGAGGAGCTCGGCAGGAGAAAAAAAGTTTGAAAAAGTTCATCGTCCTCGGCCTGGTCCTGTACAGTATTTCTTCCAGCCTTGGATTGTTCCTCAGCCAGGACCCCTTCGGCCTCATCATGATGTTCTGGCTTGCGGGGTACGTTCTGCTCGCCTTCTCCATCTTTTATACCTCATACGTCTCCCCTGACCAGCTCAAAGCCTTTCCCTATATTGCCCTCGGGGTCATCCTGCTCAATTTCGTCGTGCAGGTGACCGGCGGCATCCACTCGTCGCTCTGGCCCGCCTATTTTCTGTTTGCCGTGCTCATTGCCGCCTTTTCCCAGCATCCGCTGGGCAAAACCTACGCGACCATCGGCCTCATCCTCGGCATCGAGACCGCGAACCTGATCGCGCCGAAACAGGTCCAGGCGTTCCGGTGGGAGGTGTTCGCGGGATATGCCCTGTCCCTTGCCGGCGTCTCGCTCGTGACGGCGCATATCATGAACCGCGTCCGGGCAAAAGAACAGCAGGTCCGAAATGCCCATGAATTGCTGCTCGCCCGCGCCGACGCCTACGACCCCCTCGCAGCAGAAACGAGACTCGACGATGGCAACAGGCAGCTCTCCAGCGTCAGCGCTGGCCGGACACAGGAAAATGCCTTCGCCGGACTTATCGATTTAATCTATACGTTCGTCCCGGCCCATACCTATGCCCTGTTCCTGAAAGAGCCGATCGGCACAGAAACGGCCTATGTGCTCAAGGCGCGCAGAAGCGATTCAGCAGAACGCTCCCTTCTGTCGGTCGGGGAGAAACTGACGCCTAACAGCATCATCAGCGGCTGCGCACGATATACCCAGCCGCAGTACCAGTCCGACCGAGAGCCTTCACAGGGAAGGCTCGGCTATTATACCCAGCCCCTCCCGGTGCGCTCCCTTCTGGTCATTCCCCTTGTGCAACAGGACGACCAGGTCATCGGCGTGCTTGCGGTGGACAGTCTCGAAGCCGGGGCTTTTTCGCTCGAAACACAGGACATGCTCTCGCGCTTTACGCCGTTCTTCCTCCAGATCATCGACAAGATCCGGGTATCCCAGGATCTGGATATGCGGGCCAAGCATTTCAAGGAATTCCACAATATGAGCGTGGTACTCAACAGCAGCCTGGAGCTTGGCGAGATCCTGGAACGGCTGGCGAAGGAGATCAACGTTATCGTGCCCCATAATTTCTGCGTCTTCGTACAGTTCGATGACAAGAACAAGGATGCGGTCGTGGTGCACCAGAGCGGCGACGTGACCATCAAAGATGAGAACCCAACTCTCGTTGCCAGGATCAGATCGACACTGACACCGGAAACCACGGGTGGGTCTCCGGAAGAACAACATTTCCCGGTAGAGAACAGCGCCATCCTGAGCCAGATGCTGCGCCAGTGGGAGCAGGGCCAGTCGGCTCCGTATCACTTCCCGGACCCCGGGGACCAGGGGCGGGAAACCGGACTGTTCGACGATAGGACCAGGCTCACCCAGCCGCTTCGGTCGCTGTCCTGCTGGCGGCTCGCGGCAGGCGAAAAATTCATCGGCGCTTTTTTCATCGGGGCGGTCCACGCGAACGCGTTCTCCGAGTACCAGCGTAATTTCCTCGATACGCTGATGAACCAGGTAGCGGTCGTCATGGACAACGCTATTCTGCACCAGCAGATCAAGAACATGGCCCATACCGACGGCCTGACCGGTCTGCTGAACCACCGGACGTTCATGGTAAATATGGACAAAGAGTTTGAACGACTCGATCGCGCCGAGTCTCAGCACTTTTCCCTTCTGCTCTTCGACATCGATCACTTCAAAAAGGTGAACGACGAACACGGTCACCCAATCGGGGACGTTGCGCTCAGAACCGTTGCCAAGGTCATTAGCCAAACAGCGCGCAGCATCGATTTTGTCGCGCGCTACGGCGGCGAAGAGTTCGCCATCGGCATGGTGGGCGCCAATACGAAAGAAGCAAAAATCATGGCTGAACGTATCCGAAAGACTGTTGAAAGTACGGTGATTTCGGCCGGAAATATTACGCTCAGGAAAACCGTAAGCATCGGCGTGGCGTCCTATTATCCAGGCTGCGGGAAAAAAGAAGTGCTCATTGCGCAGACCGACAAGGCCCTCTACCATGCCAAACACACCGGCAGGAACAAGGTCTGCCTCTATAGCGACGTCCCGGACGCCAACGCTGTGATACTACTCCATCCCAAGCAATAACATCACCTGCTCCTGCAGGCAGTCGGCACGCTGCCGGAACGACTAGAGAGGATAGCGCCGCGGAGCCGGTGAACCCCTTTCGCTCAAATAGCGCAAACCTCTAGCGCAACCTCCCGCTCAGTTTCATATCGCTTATTGACAAACAACCCTGCGAGCCCGTATAATCCCCTACTCTTTGCATGAAAGGTATCCTGTACATGAACCGTATCGTAAAAAAGTATGCCACGTTCCTTGAGAAGTCCAGCCGCACCTTCGGGGAAGCGACAAAAAAGAACGGCGTCAAGTGCAAGCGCGGATGCAATGAATGCTGTACGGTAGGGTTCTTCGATATCACGCTGCTCGATGCGATCCATCTGCGGTCGGCGCTGAAAAAAGTCCCGGCTGAGGTCCGTAAACGCGTGATAGCACGGGCGAACGAACAGCTGGACATCCTGGAGAAGAAAAAGGCCTTTTCCCGCAAGGACCCCCTGCTCAAAACACTGCCGTCCATCGACGCCATATCACGACGGTCAGCCAAGATGTCCTGCCCGGCCCTCGAGAACGGCGTCTGCATGGTCTACGATATCAGGCCGCACATCTGCCGCATTTTCGGCCCGACGATCCGCGGTCCCCGACGCGCTGTCCAACTCGAAGGCTGCGGCTATTTCAAGAAGGATATCCCTGCGTCCGATTACCCGATCTACGATCATTACACAGAAGAAAAGAAGCTCCAGAAGGCCATGTTCGTCAAAGCCGGGCGCAAGCGCATACGCGAGGTGGACACCATCATCCCGGCCGCCCTCGTCCTGGATTTGAAGAAGTGGCTGTGAGAAGCAAGCTCCAAATTCCAAGCACCAAATCACCAATAAGCACCGATAACCAAGCGCCAAGTTTCAAACGTTTGGTTATTGTAATTTGGTGATTGGTTATTGACCTTACCATGGAAATACTCGGCAAAAAAACGATGTGGAAAGGCAGCTTCATGAGCGCCGTGGAGATCACCTACCGCGACGCTCGCGGCGCGGTGCGCACCTGGGAGGCGCTTGAACGCGTGGGCATCGGCGGCATCGTGGTCATGGTAGCGATCACGCCCACCGGATCGATCCTGCTGGAAAAGCAGTTCAGACCACCGCTGGGCCGTGAGGTCATCGAACTGCCGGCCGGTCTCGTGGACCCCGGGGAGTCCATGGAAGCAGCCGCAAAACGGGAACTGATCGAAGAAACCGGCTGGGAAGCAGGCAGCATTGATTTTCTTACTGAAGGACCGATTTCTACCGGCGCATCGACGGAGATGCTCAGGGCCTATCTCTGCACCCGGCTCACCCACGTGGGCAGGAACGGCGGCGACGACAATGAGATCATCGAAGTGATCGACGTGCCGCTGCCGGACGTGCAGGACTATTTGATGACCATGCAGAAGGCGGGAACGCTCATCGATTTGAAGGTTTTCGGCTTGATCGAACTGGCCAAGGCCCGGTTAGTCAGCTATGAAGGAGCTTTATGAACAATACCCTGCATGCATTCACCGCAGAACCGATGATCGCTTATTTCTCCATGGAGATCGGCGTGAAGAACGATATCCCGACCTACAGCGGAGGCCTCGGCATTCTGGCCGGCGATACGATCAAATCAGCTGCAGACCTCAACCTGCCGATGGTTGCCGTAACCCTCATCACGAGGAAGGGCTACTTTACCCAGGAACTCGACAGCTTCGGCTGGCAGCATGAAAAACCCGTGGTCTGGGACCCGGCCACGCACATGAAGCTCCTGAAAGAAACGGTCAAAGTGCAGATCGAGGGGCGCGAGGTCCATATCCAGGCCTGGCTCTACGAGGTCATCAGTCCTACCGGCGGTCGGGTGCCCATGCTGTTCCTGGATACGGACGTTCCCGAGAACACGCCTGAAGACCGGTGCATCACCGATTCTCTCTATGGCGGCGACAGCACCTACCGCATCAAGCAGGAAGTCGTGCTGGGTATGGGCGGCGTGCGCATGCTCCATGCCCTCGAGTTCCACATCAAAAAGTATCATATGAACGAGGGGCATGCGAGCTTCCTGGCGCTGGAACTGCTCCTCCGGTTCAAGCGTGATATCGAAACCGTGTGGGACGAACGTTCGGTCTGGGACGTCGGCCGGGTGCGGGACCTCTGCGTATTTACAACCCATACGCCGGTCGAGGCCGGGCATGACAAGTTCCCCTACTCCCTCGTCAAACAGGTACTCGGCGAGATCATTCCCTTCGATGTGCTCAAGGACCTGGCGGGCAAGGACGTGCTCAACATGACAATGCTGGCGCTCAATCTTAGCAAATATATCAACGGCGTGGCGAAAAAGCATGGCGAGGTGTCGCAGCACATGTTTCCCGGCTACCACATCCATGCCATTACGAACGGCGTACATACCTTCACCTGGACCTGCCCGGAGATGGCCAGGCTGTTCGATACATACATTCCCGGCTGGGCGAACGAACCTGAGCTATTCGTTCGCTCGGGCAGCATTCCGGAACTCGAACTGTGGGAAGCACACCGCGAGGCAAAGCGAAAGCTGCTGGCGTATGTAAACACCACAACCGGGGTAGAGATGGACCTCAATGTCCTTACCCTGGGATTCGCGCGACGCGCCACAGCCTATAAACGACCACACCTGCTCTTCTCCGACATCGAGCGGCTGCTGAAGATCAATGAAAAGGGCAGGATCCAGATCATCTACGCCGGCAAAGCTCACCCGCACGATGATAACGGGAAGCGCCTTATCCAGGGGATCTACGGGTATCGCGACAAACTCAAAGGAAGAATCGCCATCGCTTTCGTTCCGGGCTACAACATGGACCTTGCCCTCAAACTCGTCTCAGGTGTCGATATCTGGCTCAACACCCCGCTCCGGCCGCTTGAGGCCTCCGGCACCAGCGGGATGAAAGCCGCACACAATGGCGTGGTCAATTTCAGCGTACTTGACGGATGGTGGATCGAGGGACATATCGAAGGTTTCACCGGCTGGTCTATCGGCGCCAAGCCTACGGAAACATCGGAGCCCGGCGCTTCAGATGCCGAGGACGTGGCTGACCTCTATGACAAGCTTGAGAACCTGATCATTCCAAAATACTACAACCCGAACAAAAGCGGCTGGAGCCGCATGATGAAGAACGCCATCAGCAAGAACGCCTACTATTTCAACAGTCACCGCATGATGCGGCGGTATGTGACCGAGGCATATATCAGATAGGCTCGTATCTCCGGTTTATCCCTGCATACATAAATAACAAGGTTGACAACTTCGGACCTGATGCGGTGCGAAGTTGTCTCAGCTTGCTTTCCCTGCGATGTTGTAGTATATTCCTGTATGCTCGCCAAAGTCAAAACGACTGATGAACTGTCCCCGCTCCTTTCGTTGCTCAAGGCAACAGGCCAGAAGATCGTTTTCACAAACGGCTGTTTTGACCTTATCCATACCGGCCATACACGATATCTGGCAACAGCGCGTTCCCTCGGCGATATCCTCGTCGTCGCCTTGAACAGCGATGCGTCCGTGCGCACGATCAAGGGGGAGAAGCGACCGATCAATGCACAGCATGACCGGGCTGAGACCCTTGCCGCGCTCGAATCTGTGGATTATGTGACGATCTTTGATGAACCGGACCCTTACAAGGTCATCGCCGCGCTCCAGCCCGATGTGCTGGTAAAAGGCGGCGACTGGCCGATCGAGAAAATCATCGGACGCGATATCGTGGAGGCGCGGGGCGGACGGGTCGTGAATGTTCCGTTCGTTGAGGGCGCTTCGACTACGAGCATTATCAATAAAATCCTAAAAACTTACCAATAGTTGGACTTTCTCCGCGTCTCCGCGCCTCAGCGGTAAATCTTATATCTTTTTCATTTTCGCCGCTTTATCATCCTCAATTGAGTAAAGTTCCTCATCATCAAACCCGAAATAATGCCCGATCTCATGCACCACTGTATCGAGCACGATCTCTTCGATCTCCTCCAGCGAGTGTGCGGATTGTTCAATAGGCCGCTGGTAGATGACGATGCGGTCCGGCAGCACATTCCCGTAGTTCCACTCCCGCTCGGTCAGAGGCACACCCTGGTACAGACCGAGCAATGTTCCGTGCTTGATCCCCATGCCTGCGAGAGTCTCTCGCGACGGGCTGTCCTCGACCTCGATGGAAATATTCTTTATCTTGTGCTTGAATTGGCGAGGAAGACGGCGGAGAGCGTTTTCAACTATTTGTTCAAAGGAAGATCGGTCCATGGGTGCAATTCTCTCAACGTTGTTTAGACTTTATACTAAAGTTCCTCACAGTTGTGCAGTTGTTATCCCCATTGCCTTGGCAATACGTAAAAGTAGGGGCAACAAAGGGTCACTTCTTTAACCTTGACAGCATTATCAAGATCAAAGAAGCGACCCCTATAGCGACCTGACCTCATGCTTTCGTTGATTTTCCATCTTTACTTTATGCTATAGAACACTTCCCTGCCCCGAAACACCGCCGCATCCCCCAGCTCTTCCTCAATACGGATGAGCTGGTTGTACTTGGCAATGCGGTCCGTCCGTGAAAGCGAGCCGGTCTTGATCTGCCCGGCATTCGTAGCAACAGCGAGGTCCGCAATGGTAGAATCCTCGCTCTCGCCCGAGCGGTGCGATACGACTACAGTATATTTTGCACGCTTCGCCATTTCTATGGCATCGAGCGTCTCGGTCAGCGTTCCGATCTGGTTCAGCTTGATCAGGATCGAGTTGGCAATGCCTTGTTCGATCCCCTGTTTGAAGATCTTCGTATTGGTCACGAAGATATCGTCCCCGACGAGCTGAACTTTGCTGCCCATATGGTCCGTCAGGAGCTTCCACCCCTTCCAGTCCTTCTCGGACATGCCGTCCTCAATGGAGATAATCGGATACTGTTTGACCCAGCTCTCGTAGAACTTGATCATCTTGTCCGAGGTCAGCTTCTTGCCCTCGCCCTTCATGTTATAGACGCCCTTCTCATAGAACTCGCTGGAAGCAACGTCGAGACCAAGGAATACGTCCTTGCCTGCCTTGTACCCAGCTTTCTGGATGGCTTCGAGAATGAGCTGGCAGGCCTCTTCATTGGACCGAAGGTTCGGAGCGAAACCGCCCTCGTCGCCGACCGCGGTATTATATCCTTTCTTCTTCAGCACTGATCGCAGGCTGTGAAAGACCTCCGCGCCCATCCGTATGGCGTCAGTACAGGTCTCTGCGCCGGCCGGTATGATCATGAACTCCTGGAAATCCACGTTGTTGTCCGCGTGGGCTCCTCCGTTCAGGACGTTCATCATGGGCACTGGAAGTTCCTTGGCATTCGGCCCGCCGAGGTAATGATACAGCGGAAGACCGCAGTCCTCGGCCGCAGCCTTGGCAACGGCCAGAGAGACCGCGAGCATGGCGTTGGCGCCGAGCTTCTTCTTGGTCTCGGTGCCGTCCAGCTCGATCATGGTGCGGTCGATGACGGCCTGCTCCGTTGCGTCCATCCCGGAGATCACCGGTCCGATGAGCTCAATCACGTTGTAGACCGCCCTCTGAACGCCTTTGCCCAAATAACGCTTGCCGCCGTCCCGGAGCTCCAAGGCTTCCCGCTCGCCCGTTGAAGCGCCGCTCGGAACGATAGCGCGCCCCATGGCCCCGCTTTCCAGAATGACATCTGCCTCTACTGTCGGGTTGCCCCGCGAATCCAGCACCTCTCGCGCAAATACATCAACGATCTCGCTCATGAATTCCCCCTTTTAATTCAGGAAGGTAGGAGGGTAGGAAGTTAAGAAGTTGAGAAAAGGCTTTAATCTCATCTTCCCAACTTCTCATCTTCCCAACTTTCTGATTTACGTTCCTAGAATGAACTTCTTTCCCGACTCGATGAGGTTCTGGATCTTCTCCTCGGACTCGGCCTCGACGTAAATACGCACGACCGGCTCGGTGCCGGAAGCGCGCATCAGAACCCAGCTGTCGTCCTCAAGCATATACTTGGTCCCGTCAGCCGTTGCCTTCTTTCCCTTGACCCGCAGTCCGCCAAGCTCCGTCAGCGGCAGTGCCAACCGTTCCGCAACCAGTTTCTGGTTCACATCGGTCAACCGAATGTTCACCCGATCGTTCAGGATCGTGCCTACGTCCTTATATAAGCGCTTCAGCAGTTCCTTGATGGGACGCTTTTCCTGTGACACCATCTCCGCTACCAGCATGCAGGCGATGATACCATCCTTTTCAGGAACGTGGTCCTTGATCGTCATCCCGGCGCTTTCTTCTCCGCCGAAGATGATCTTACCCTGGACCAGCAGGTCGCCGATGTATTTGAACCCCACGCCGGTCTCATAGACCTCGATACCGTGTTTTTTTGCCACGGCATCGACCAGGTGCGAGGTCGCGATGGACCGGGCTGCGCCGCCTTTCCACCCGCGGCTGCGGCAGAGATAATCAAGCACCAGGGCAAGGACCTGGTTGGGATTTATATAGGTCCCGTCAATATCCATGACCCCGAAGCGGTCAGCGTCCCCATCGACCGCGAGACCGATGTCAAATTTTCCTTTTTTCATGACCGACGACAGCTCGAAAAGATTCTCTTCGGATGGTTCAGGAGAACGTCCGCCGAACAACGTATCCCTATGGCCATGGATGATTGTTACGGCACAACCGGCGTCCTTCAACACCGTATCCAGATAGTCCCTGCCGGTCCCGTACAGCAGGTCGACAGCGACTTTTAGCTTTGCTTTTTTTATAGCTTCAAGGTCGATTTTTTTTCTGAGCTCATCGAGGTAGCTCTTGCGAAGGTCGGCCTCTTCGACCAGGCCTTTCTGTTTTGCCTCGACCAGCGGCATGGCAACAATCGAATTCTTATCAAGGAGCGCATTGGCCCGCGTTTCTATATCCCTGGTGGTCTCCGGCAGGGCCGGTCCGCCCCAGGCCGGGGAGAACTTGAGCCCGTTGTATTCCGGCGGATTATGGCTGGCCGTGAAATTGATGCCCCCTGCCGCTTTTCTGCGAATGATCTCGAAAGCGACTGCCGGTGTCGGCACATCTCGGTTCGAAAAAAAGGAGCGAATGCCGTTCGCAGCAAAAACCTTTACTGCTTCGGCGGCAAACCGTTCGGACAGGAAGCGCGTATCATACCCGACCACCACGCCTTTGTCCTTCAAACCCTGGGCAATAAGGTGGTCTGCGATCGCCTGCACCACGACCCGTACCCGTGCAAAGGTAAAATCATCAGCGATCACTCCGCGCCATCCGGATGTTCCAAATTTTATTTTATCATTCGCCATAGTTTTTAAAAAATAACATAAATGATTTTGCTTTGCAACTTAAAACCAGTCGACAGGTCTGCGACACAATCGTAGGTACGTTTGTTCGGCGCGTTTGGGAAACGCGCCCTACGACAGCGTAGGGTCCGTTCCCCGAACGGACCGCACCATGGAAAGAAAACAGACAGGCTCTATCTTCTGAGCACTGTTCACCGAAGCAGGACGACCGATCACAATTTCACGATCTCGGCCCGAAGCTCGCTGCCAATGTCCAGGATCGCGACCGAGTTATAGGGCGCGTGGCGTTTGTCCGTGGGGCTGCCGGGATTCAGGAACAGCGTACCGTCCACCCGGCCCCAGAACGGGGTGTGAGAATGTCCATAGACGATCAGGTCCACACTATCGAACTCCTTGCGGATCATTTCCTTTTGAATGTCTATCTTGAATTTACCATGGATCAGTCCGACACGGAACGCGCCGAGCGTCATAACTTTTTTGAACGGCAAAGCGTGGTGTACGCGCATATCGTCCATATTCCCTGCCACCGCCTCGACCGGGGCAATGGCCCGGAGCTCATCCAGGACGGAAAGATCGACAATATCGCCGGCATGAAGGATCAGGTCGACGTTCTTAAAGATTTCAAAAATCGCCGGAGGCAGGGACGGAGCACTGGCCGGGATGTGGGTATCCGAGATGACGCCTACTTTCAAGAGCACTCCTTTGTAACTCTACCAGGGCGGCCCGAGGTGATTTTTGTGAGTTACTCTTCATGATTATTGCTACATTCGTAAAAAGTCACTATCTACCGCTGAGACGCAGAGACACGGAGAAGTGCACTTTAAAATAATAAGGATTTTCTCTGCGCCTCTGCGTCTCAGCGGTTATATTTGACTTGTTGCGAGTGCATCATACGTACCGCATCTTCGCCTGCAGCTCTTCGACAAGGCCTGAGAAGGTCAGGGTAGTTTGTTCCTTGGTCTGCATGTTACGAAGGATCGCGGCGCCGGCCGCCAGTTCCTGTTCACCGATGATCAGCGTATAACCCGCACCGCACTTATCAGATTTTTTCATCTGGCTTTTGAGACTCGCGCCCAGGTAATCCGTCTCGACCCGGATCCCCTGCGCTTTCAGCGCATGCACGAGAGGCAGCGCCAGAGCAACAGCCTCCTTGCCGATCGCGGCAATATACAGCGTTGGCTGCAACAGCTTCAGGCCGGCCGTGTCCATGAGCGAAATCGTCCGTTCGACACCGAGAGCGAAGCCAATGCCGGCTGTCGCCGGTCCGCCGATCTCATGCACCAACCCGTCATAGCGACCTCCTGCTGCCACGGTATTCTGTGCGCCCATATGGCCCATGACGAGCTCGAAGGTCGTACGGGTATAATAATCCAGTCCCCTGACGAGACGGGGATTGATCACAAAGGGTATGCCGAGCTTTTTCAATCCCGTTTCAACGGTCTCAAAATGCGTTTTGCAGGGACCACAGAGATGATCGAGCATGATCGGCGAATCACCGAACTTATCAGCGTCCACCTTACAGTCGAGCACACGGAGCGGATTGGTCTCATAGCGCCGCTGGCAGTCCCCGCAGAGGGTCGGCAGCTTGTCCTTGAGATACTGTTTAAGCTTGTCCCGGTAGGCGCCGCGGCAGGCGCTGTCGCCAAGCGAGTTGACCTCCAGGGTCAGCCCCCTGATGCCGAGCGCATCATACAGGCGGTGCAGCATTGCCAGGACCTCGAGGTCCACGTGCGGGTGGTCGATACCGAGCGCCTCAACGCCGATCTGATGGAACTGACGGTACCGCCCCTTTTGCGGGCGCTCGTGCCGGAACATAGGCCCCTGATAGTAAAGCCTGGTCAGTTGGGCAACAGCGTACATTTTGTGTTCGATGAATGACCGCACCACGCCGGCCGTACCCTCGGGACGAAGCGTTATTTTCCTTCCGTCACGGTCTTCGAAGGTATACATTTCCTTTTCAACGATGTCGGTCGTCGCACCGATGCTCCGGGCAAAAAGCTCGGTGTACTCAAACACAGGGACCCGGATCTCGGAAAAACCATAATTTTCGAAGATCTTTCCTGCCGTAGCTTCAAGGTACCGCCATGCGGGAATGTCCTCAGGTAGAATATCCTTTACACCTTTGATCGCCTGTATTGCCATTCTAAATTTCCTACCCTCCTACCTTCTTAACTTCCCGCCTTCACGCTCCATTACGGCTTCCGAAGCAGCTTCCAGGGTTGCTGTTTGATCTCCTCCGACGCGTCTTTAAGGTTCTTGCCCATATCTCTGAAGCTTTCTATCATTATATCGATGTTCTTTCTATTCTCGCCGACCAGTTTATCGCTCTTCTCTGTCAGCGCTTTAAGATTGTTCACGCTTTCATCGATCTTTTTCATAAGCTCGGGCAGATTTTTCAGGCCCTGGGCCACCTCATCCTTGCTTGAGGTCATTACCTTGATATTTGCCACCGCCGTCTGCAGGTCCAGTACCGTGGCTTTCAGCGATTTTGCCATGACCGGGTCGCCAAGCACGCGGTCGAGGTTGGCCGCGATGTTCTTGAACTTGCTTACGACGTCGAGCGCCATCTTGGTCAGGTCCTCGAGCTTCAGAGACTCTTCGCCGTGCAGCGCTTCATGGGGACCAAGCACCGGCGCCTGGGGCATTCCCCCGCTCAGCTCCACATATTTGCCGCCGATGAGACCAAGGCTTTTGATCGCGGCCTTCGTGTCCTTTTTGATCACCATGTCCTGGTAGATGCTCAGGGTAAGCTCGATCTGGTCCCGGTATTCCGGCGCCACGCGCACCTGCAGCACCTTGCCGATCTTCATCCCCGCATACCGCACCGGTGCGTTCTTCTCGACCCCGTCACTGAACGAGAAAAGCACCCGCACTTCCTGCTTCTTTTTAAAAAGACTCTGGATGTCGCTCACGGCAAATACCATCACCACGAGGACCGCGAATGAACAGAGAAGAAATATACCTGCACGAACTTCAGTACGACGGTATTCCATACCCGACTCCTCGCAATAAAAATTGTCTACAAGATTTCCATTCCGCAATCCGCAATCCGAGATCCGCAATAGGTGTCATCTGACCAAAAGATCCTCACGGTAATCCTTGCTCGACGCACGGAACGATATCGGACCATCGGGGCTGCCGGTGATGAACTGCCGGACCAGGGGGTCTGTGCTCTGCCGGATCTCCTGGGGCGTGCCCTCTGCCAGCACTTTTCCCCTATAGAGAATCACGATCTTGTCAGCGATCCGCATGGCTTCATCCACTGCATGGGTCACCACGATGCAGGTGATGCCCAGGAGCCGGTTCAGGTCCGCAATGAGCTTCGTGATCACCGCCGCCATGATCGGGTCGAGCCCGGAGGTCGGCTCATCGAAAAACACAATCTCAGGATCGAGTGCGAGGGCCCGGGCCAGCGCCACCCGCTTCTGCATTCCGCCGGAAAGCTGCCCAGGATAGAGGTCCTCTAAATCACGAAGGCCCACGAGCTCGAGCTTCATTTTTACCATAATCTTGATGATGTTGTCGTCCAGGGCAGTGTGCTCTCTGATCGGCAGGGCAATGTTTTCGCCGACCGTCAGCGAGTTCAGAAGCGCACCGTGCTGAAACAGCATCCCGATCTTCTTTCGATAGGGCGCCAGCTCCCGGCCCCGCAGCTTGGTGATATCAGTGTCCTTATAGAACACTGCTCCGGCGTCCGGTTTGAACGCCCCAATGAGGACCTTGAGGAACGTGCTTTTCCCGCAGCCGCTCGTACCTAAAACGTAGGTGATCTTTTTACGCTCAGCGGAGAAATCGATGCCGTTCAGCACGGAACGGTCGTTGAAGGCTATATGAATATTGTGCGCTTGTATCATAGCTGCGTACCTATCCGTAGAATGCCGTTGTCATGAGCGTATCGAACACGATGATCGCAAGCGTGGACGAGACCACCGAGCTCATGGTTGCCTTTCCCACTTCTTCGGCCCCGCCTTCAATGACCAGTCCGCGATAACTGGCAATCAGAACGATCAGGACGGCAAAAACCGCTGCTTTGAACATGCCGGAATAAAGGTCCCGGAACACGAGGACCTCGAGCGTTTCCCGAACATAGGTGTCCGAACTGATGCCAAGCCGAACGGAACCGAACAGGAACCCGCCGAAAACAGCGGTAAAGTTCGCCAGCAGGGTAAGCGCCGGCAGCGCGATGAGCATCCCGATAAAACGGTTTACCACAAGGTAGCGGACCGGGTTGATCGCCATGGTCTCAAGCGCAAGGATCTCCTCGGATACCTTCATGGTCCCTATTCTGGCGGTAAACGCTGCCCCCACCCGCCCGGCAACGAGCACCGCGGTAATCAGCGGCCCTATTTCACGGAAGATGGCGACAGCGACAAAACCGGGCATGTAATTCAGCCCGCCGAGCTCCTTCAGTTGGAATGAAATGAGTACGGTGAGGGCAATGCCAAGGAGGGCGGCGACAACCACAACGAGCGGCAGCGACCGGGCGCCGACTTCGTCCACCTGCTCGAGCAGCCGGGCCTGTTTCCGTTTTTTCCGGTCAAAGAGAAGTTTCCCCGCTTCCCCGACCGTTTCGAGGAACAGGTAAAAGAGGCCCGAAAGGTCCTGGAGGAACGTAATAAAGGCCCTGCCGATATAACCGAAAAAGTTCTTCACATTTCACCCGAAAATCTCCCTCACTTTTATCCTCTCCCCCGAGGGGAGAGGGCAGGGTGAGGGGTTTTCATTCGCCGTTGTACCGCCTCGTCGGCATGAAAGTTTCTTTCCTGCTATAAGCGGTTCTGCAATTTCTTATACTGGTTCGTCGTGAGCTGCCATCACCGCTCGGCCATGGCATCATTCAGGGAGATATAGATCTCAAAAACCGAAGCAAGCCGCGCAAGTTCAAAGACGTCTTTTACCGGCGGGCTCAGGTCCGCAAGACGCAGCTGCAGGCCCTGTTTCATACAAGTCTGCAGTGCTTCGACCAGCGTCGCTATCCCTGAGCTGTCCATGTAGCGCACCTGAGACAGGTCCACCACCAGCGCTTTCATGGCGGATGACCGCTGTTTGAAAACCTGACCAAACGCCTCACGTACCTCCGTTGAGGAGTTCATATCCACGTCGCCCTTGACCTTCACCAGGTATCCCAGGGCGATCTTTTCCGTGACAATATCGACGTTCATCGTGACCCCACCTGGTGTTACGCGCCTGGACCAACAATTTTCTTTTTCTTGAGCAGGGTCAACACGGTACCCTGATCCTGACCGGTGTCGTACACAACGCTGTCAAAAACCGCACCCATGAAATGAGTACCAAGGCCGCCTGGCCGGACATCATCAAGCTCGCGCGGAGCGATCTTCGCGGCATCGACCTTCCTGCCGAGATCGATGAGCCGAACGCTGATATGGTCGGTTTCATTGGTTACGGTGATCGAGATGGTCTTTGTCGCATCCCCCGCATACGCGTACTTAATGATGTTCGAGCAGGCCTCATCGACCGCCAGTACGATCTTTCGTGCTTCCTTTTTACTGAATCCGGAATTCACCGCGAGCGGATACACGACGTTCCGTACTAGGTAGAGAAATTTCGGATGGCTCGGGACGGTCAGCGCCACCAGCTCCGTCATCGCACTGCTCCAAAACAGACCAGGGTCATATCGTCATGCTGCGGGCTCAGCCCGGTAAACCGATTCACGTCCTCCACGATCGCAGCCTTCATAGCCTCGGGGTCCGCGGGGCTGACCGCAATGAGCGCTTCAAACCGCTCATAGCCATACAGTTCGTCCCGGGCATTCATGGCCTCAATGATCCCGTCCGTATACAGAACGACCGTGTCACCCGGTTCAAGGGAAGCCAATTGCCGGGTGAAGGACAGGGTGGGAAGGATGCCGAGCGGAGCACTGCCTGCCGTGGGCAGTTTCCCGACCGAGCCGTCCGCTTTTTTCAAGAGCGGCGGCAAGTGGCCGGCGTTCGCCATAATGAGTCGCCCCGTCTCGCCATCCAGCTCGATATAGAGAAGCGTGGCGAACATGCCCCGCCTGCTCCGTTCCGCAAGAAGCACATTCAGTTTTGTCAGGGCCGCGGCGGGGTCGCCCTCGGTAAAAGCAAGCGTTCGCAGATCGCTGCCAAGCTTGGCCATATAGAGAGCAGCGGGCACTCCTTTGCCCGATACGTCGCCGATTACGATGCCGGTCCGTCCGCGATCCAGGCGGATGAAGTCATAAAAATCCCCGCCCACTTCCTGAGCAGGCGTATAGTGCGCGCTGAACTTATAATTCCGCACTTCAGGCGCATGTTGCGGGAGAAAACTTTCCTGGACCGTGCGGGCGAACTCCATGTCCTTAACCAGCCGCTGCTTCTCCATCAGGCTTCCGTGCATTTTGGCGTTCTCAATAGCGATGGCGGCCATGCCGCAAAGCGCGGCGAACAGTTCGAGATCATCGGCGTCAAAGGGGTCCCCATCGAGACGGTTGATCACCTGTGCAACGCCGGTAATGCGCTCCCCCACCTTGAGCGGCACCGCAATCATCGATTTCGTCCGGTATCCTGTTGCTTCGTCGTGGCCTCTGAAAAATTTTGGATGAGTATACACGTCCTCGATAAGAAGGGCTTTCCCCTCTTCGGCAACGGTGCCGGCGATCCCCTGCCCCATTTTGAGCCGAAATTCCTGCTTCAGCGTCACACCCACCTCGCCCAGTGCAACCTGATAGACCAGTTCACGCGTTCTTTCGTCGATCAGCATGAGGCTTGAGGCATCGGCATTCATTACCTGTTTGGAAATGGTCATCACGTTCTCGAGGATCTGATCGAGATTGAGCG
>JANPMZ010000205.1:0-4057 GCA_031427195.1 Nitrospirota bacterium | reverse complement strand
CTCCAATATCGGCAGCCAGTATATTCAGGACCTTCAGAACGACGAGGAGGAAATGGGACGGCGGGTCATGGAGGCGATGCGGCAGCATTTTAAACCTGAGTTCCTGAACCGCGTGGACGACATGATCGTTTTCCACCAGCTGGACGCCGAAGTACTCAGACACATCGTCGTCATTCAGGCGGGCCTGGTGCAGAAACGGCTTGCCGACAAGAAGATCGAGCTCGAACTGACCGAGGGGGCCAAGGAGCTATTGGCCGAGGAAGGTTTCGACATGGTCTACGGCGCCCGACCGCTCAAGCGGGTCATTCAGCGGGAGCTCCTGAATCCCCTGGCCTCGAAGATCCTGTCCGGCGAGATACGGGAAGGTTCGCAGGTGGTCATTGATCGGGACGATCGCCGTCTGACGTTCCAGAGCCGGGCCGGCGTCGCAGGTGTTTCATAGCGGTTTTATACGGCTGCGACAGATGCTGCGGCCAATAATTTCATTTGCACCGCAAGTAAATATGGTATAGTATCAGGTAGCTTTTTGAGTACCTTTCCCGCCCGGGAGCGTTCCCGGCAGGAGTGAAGAAGGTCGTGCATGCCCAGAAAAACGAAGGCCCCTAAAGACGCAATGCCGGAAACCGTGCGGGATTTTAAACCGCTTTTTTACCGGAAGCTCATGGAAACGCATTTGTTCTATGAGGTGGGCAAGACCATTGCGTCAGAGCTCGAACCCTACGACCTGGTCCAGAAAGTCATCACCGCGGTTGGAAAAGCGATCAACTTTGAGGATGTCATCGTCTACATGGTCACTAAGGACATGACCACGCTGGAGCCCTTTTATTTTCAGGGGCCCCTCTTCAGGGGGAGGGTTCTGGGTTCCATCTTTTTCGATAACGGCGCGCCGGGCCAGATCGCCGCCAAAGGCGAGCCGCTTTTTTTGACGGACACCGCCGGGTTCGAAGGGTTCATCCAGCATCCTGACGAGGCCCGGAAGGGCGGAAGCTATATGGGTGTCGCTTTGAAGAACGAGACCCAGGTCGTCGGCATCATCGGGTTGAGCCACAGCAAGCGCGACGCTTTCCGCATCGAGGACTTCGACCTGATCCGGACCATCTCTCATCTGATCTCGGTGGGGCTTGAAAAGGCCGAGTTGTTCAGGAAAACGCTCGATCTTGCCCGGGTCGACGAGTTGACCGGGTTGCTCAATTACCGGGTGCTGTTGGAAAAGCTCGATGAAGAGGCGCGGCGGCAGGCGCGGACCGGCCGCGAGTTCTCCTTTATCATGATCGACATCGATGATTTCAAGCGGATCAACGACCGCTACGGCCACCTCGAGGGGAGCAGGCTGCTGGCCCAGATCGGGCCGGTGCTGCAGGCTTCATGCCGAAAGGACAGCACGGACATCTGCTTCCGTTACGGCGGTGAGGAGTTCTCGATCCTCCTCGGCGAAACAGGGATGGAGGACGCCGCTGTGGTGGCGGAGCGCGTACGGCGGAGCGTGGACGAGTATCCCTTTACCGTCAAGGCGCTGCACCCCCATGAGCCGGTGACGGTCAGCCTCGGCGTGTCCACGGTGGGACAGGGCAATGAAAAATCCGTGAACGATCTGGTGCATGAGGCCGACATTGCGTTGTACCGGTCAAAAGCAGAAGGGAAGAACAAGGTAACGTGCTATACCCGGGGCTGCGGCATGCCGGTGCGCGAGGCCGATTCTAACCGCTACTAAGCTAAAAGCAGCCGAGCTGGCATACGGTTATTTTTATCTTCAGCACGTTGCAGATCCTGCCGAGCTCGCCGACAGGTACATTCAACTCTGCCGCCAGTTCGCGTGCCTTCTCACAGGACAACCGGTTCTCAACAGCAGCCTTCCTTACCACGTCGATGATGCTATCCTGATCCATGATCCCTCTCCCTTGATCGTTGCCGTATTGTAAAAATAACCACAGGCCGATTTGTCGGCACAACGGCCAGCGTTCTATCGTCAGTATACTACACGAAGCAGGATGCAGAGCGCAAGCACGGAAGCATCCGTTGTCCGAAAGCGCCGGCCATCGTGCCAGCCCGGCGAATTTGATGTCATGCGCTGATTCCGGGGTTGACTTGTTTCAGGCTCTTGGATAGAATGAGCCATTCGTTGTACGAAGGAGGAATTGTATATGGCACAAGTATATGATGCGATCATCATCGGTTCCGGTCCGGCAGGACTTACTGCCGCGCTGTATCTCGGCAGGGCAGGCCAGAAATGCGTAGTACTCGAAAAAGATTTTGTCGGCGGGTATACCGCCAAGATCTCCCATATTGAGAACTATCCCGGCTTTGAGACCATCAACGGCATGGATCTTACGCAGATCATGGCAAAGCAGGCAGAGAAATTCGGCGCCACGATCATCTATCCCGTGGAAGTGGTGGACATGGACCTTACGGGAGAGATCAAGCGCGTGCGCACCCGCGACGAGGTCTATGAGGGGCATGTGGTGATCATTGCCATCGGCGTGGCCAGAAAGAAGCTTGAAGTGCCCGGCGCCAGGGAGTTCCTTGGCAAGGGCGTATCCTACTGCGCCACCTGCGACGGCAACTTCTTCAAGGGCAGGAAGGTCGCGGTGGTCGGCTCCGACAACGAGGCGGCCGAGGAGGCGCTGCACCTTGCCGACCTCGCCGAGAAGGTCACCATGGTGCCGAATAAGGAGCTTGATATCGTGAGTGCCGTCCTGGCCCGGCTCAAGTCCAAACCGAATGTAGAGATCCTCCCCGTGGCGAAGATCCATGCAGTCGTGGGCGATGAACTGGTCACGGGGCTCAAGATCAGCCGCGACGGGACCGAGGCCGTGCTGGAACTGGAAGGCGTATTCATTGCAATGGGGTCCACCCCCATCTCGCAGCTCATTCTGAAAGCGGGCGGCCTGACGGACGACCGCGGCTGCCTGATCGTGGACAAGCATCAGCGCATGAACCTCGACGGCGTGTTCGCTGCCGGCGACTGCACCTGCGGAGGGATGCAGATCGTTGCCGCGGCGGGCGAAGGATCCGTTGCCGGGATGCGCGCCGCATCGCACGTGCGCAAGATCAAGGCGAAGGCGGAAGGAAAGTAACAAACACCAAACTCCAAAATACAAATCCCAAATAATATCCAAATTCAAAATGCCAATAACCGAAACGATCGAATCTTGGACATTGACATTTGGAGCTTATTTGGGATTTCGTGTTTGAGCTTTGGATTTTTATCTTTAAGGTAACTATGCCCATCAAGGATATGCTCGGCCGGTCCGGCGTGGTTTCCCGGGAAGAAGCGCTCAAAGCGCTTGAACTGCATCTGACCATCGCCCCCCCTGCACCGGAAGAGCTTTTCATCAGCCTGTCCCTCGGCAGGATCGTTGCTGAAGACATCGTATCACCAGAAGACCTCCCTGAGTTCGATCGTTCCACCATGGACGGGTTTGCGGTGCGGAGCGCCGACACCTTTGGCGCAGCCGAGTCGCGGCCGGCGCTGGTGACGATCGTGGGCACGATCGCCATGGGCGCCATGCCCGATCGCTCCCTGTCCGCAGGTGAAACCATGATGATCGCGACCGGCGGCGCGCTTCCGCAGGGGGCCGATGCCGTGGTCATGTTTGAGCAGACCCAGGCTGTTGACGCGCTCCAGATCGAAGTGGTGAAGCCCGTTGCACCACTCGAGAACGTGGTCCAGACCGGCGATGATATCAAAAAGGGCGAGCTCATCCTGAGCCGCGGCCACCGGATGCGGCCGCAGGACGTGGGCGCACTGGCAGGCGTCGGCATCACGCGTATACGTGTTTTTGAAAAACCACGGGTGGCGATCATCAACACGGGGAATGAGGTCGTGCCCGCAGATACTGCGCCTGCTCCCGGCCAGGTGCGCGACATCAATTCCTATAATCTTGAAGGGCTCATCTCGCAGGCAGGCGGCATCCCGGTCAAGAAAGGCATTATCCCGGATGAATACGACCGGTTACGCGAAGCGCTCGAAGCCGCTGTCAACGATTGCGATATTGTTCTGATGACCGGCGGCAGTTCCGTGGGCACGATGGACCTGACCGCGAAGGTGATCAATGAT
>JANPMZ010000204.1:0-14057 GCA_031427195.1 Nitrospirota bacterium | reverse complement strand
CGGCGACGCGCGGGCGGAGGACCTTATCAAGACGGTCGCGCCGATCGTGGTCACGGGGTGTCCCGGTTGCCGCATGCAGTTGGCGGAAGCGCTTAAGCGGGCCGGGTCGGACGCCGTGGTCCTGCATACGGTGCAGGTGATCGAAGAGGCAATGCGGATTTCGGATTGCGGAATGCGGACGCGAATAAACGCGAGTTCAGAAACAAAAAAAATTAGCGTCTAGTAGCGTTCATTCGCGGTTGATTAGGCCTGAATTGTTTTTAAACCTGCGATTAGAGAATTCGAAATTATTTCGGATTGAGAAACTGGATTGACCGATGCCGATCTACGAATATCACTGTCAGGACTGCAATGGGGACTTCGAAAAGCTTGTTTTCGGATCGGACCATGAGGTTGCGTGCGAGAAATGCGGTTCCACAAAAACCGGGAAGCTCCTGTCGCGCTTCGGCATGGGCAGGTCGTCCGGTAGCGCCTCATCAGGTTCGCCAGGCAGTTCAGGCTGTGGCGGCTGTTCGGCGTCATCCTGTGCAGGCTGTAAGTAGGCTGCTCCCGGCGGTTGTTCGCCCCCGCTCATGAGCAGGTGGTACGGTGTTGCACGCCGTTCCTTGAGAGCCTCCATCTCCTGGTGACTCTTGTTTCCAGCCTCTAACCCCTGACCCTGATACCCCCCTTCTTTTTTATTCTTTTGTCCTTTATCGCGCGGGAATATGCTACTATACTAATACTCATGTCTCTTGGAGAGGAGCAAGGCACTATGAAAAAAACCATTCTATTGGTTGATGATGAACCTGATATACTCAAGGTCCTGGCAGAAACGCTGAGCGATTACAACGTGATCGCCAGGAGCGATGCTGAGTCGGCATTGTCCGTAATCAGGGGCGGGGCCAAGGTTGATCTTGTCCTGACCGATAACTTTATGCCCGGTATGAAGGGTTCTGAATTGATCGCCGCGCTCAAGAAGGACGCCCCAAAAGTGCCGGTGATCATGCTTACAGCATACGGCACTGTTGAGTCCTATCTTCAGAACATCAGCGGCGGCGCTTTCGAGTATATCAATAAACCCGTCAAGGCCGGTGAACTGCGCCGCATTGTGCAGGCGGCTTTTGATGCGCAAGGTGCTTAGCCATTTACCTTTCTGTTACACGTCTCTTATTGCCTGCCTAAATGGCCCGCTGGGTGACGTTCCGCCCCGCTCATATCGGAGCTTTGGAATTATCGGGGGCGGGTGTTCATCTGATAACGTGTTATTAAAAAGATGAAATTGACACGCAGGCTAATCCCGGATAGAATGCTGACATGAATGTTCCACATCCCATACCGTACCAAGGGAGCAAGAGGAACCTGGCAGATGCAATCTTGCGATATTTTCCCGATAAGGTGGAAACACTGCACGAGCCATTCGCGGGATCGGCGGCTATTTCACTGGCCGCTGCGGCGGCCAAACGAGCAAAGCGATTTCACCTTAACGATTTAAACAAGCCGCTTATTGATCTATGGCGTGCCATTATCAACACGCCGGACAAGTTGTCCAGGGAATACGATGGTCTTTGGCATGAGCAGCTTGACGACCCGAAGGTTTTTTACCGAGAAATAAGAGATAAATTCAATCTGACGGGGAGGCCGGATTACTTTCTGTATCTTCTCGCACGGTGCGTGAAGGCCTCCGTGCGTTACAACGCCAACGGCGAGTTCAATCAAAGTCCGGACAACCGGAGGCGAGGCGCAGCCCCGGCCACCATGCGAGACCAACTTCTTGGCGCATCATATCTGCTGAAGGGAAAAACCTCATTTTCTTCCAAAAACTATCGGGATGTTGTGCTCCATGCGTCCACGGAAGACCTGGTTTACATGGACCCCCCCTATCAGGGTGTTTGCGGTAACCGGGACACTCGCTATCTCGCAAGTGTTCAATTTTGCGAATTCGTTGAAGTTCTCGAACAATTGAACGAGAAACACATCAGATATATCGTAAGTTACGATGGTCGCACGGGTCAGAAAATTCATGGCGTTCGTCTTCCCGAGCACCTGAATCTGACCCATATGGAACTGAATGCAGGCCGTTCAACGCAAGCTACCCTTCTCGGAAGAGAGGACGCAACATTTGAAGCTCTTTACCTGTCTCCAGCACTTGCTGATGAAATCAGTAAAAGGAAAACGATACGTCTTTTTACACACAGCGAACAGCTGGGCCTTTTGGAGACGAGAGTGTGACAAAGCCACGACTTCCCAAGGAGTTCATAAAGCTGTGCAGGAAGGTAACGGCCAAACGTCCCAAAACTGTCATAGACCACATTCTCAAACATGGGTTTATTACCACGCAAGAGTTAAAAGACAAATACGGGTACAATCACCCTCCACGGGCAGTGCGAGACGTCAAAGAAAACGGCATACCCATCGAGATGTTTCGTGTTGAGGGCGTTGATGGACGAAAGATCGCCGCATATCGTTTTGGCGATCCGAAAAAAGCGCGTTTTGGAAAATTCACGGGGCGTACGGTCTTAACCAAGGAACTGAAGCAAGCTTTGATTGCAAAGTACGGTCCACGGTGCGCCATTTACCTGGAACAATTCGTTGAACGAGATTTACAGATTGACCATCGCATACCTTTTGAGGTTGTGGGCGATGTAGCTAAAGTTAAGCCGGATGCAGAAGATTTTATGTTGCTCTGCGTCTCCGCCAACCGAGCCAAATCATGGTCATGCGAGCACTGCGCGAATTGGCTTGAGCAAAGAGATGCGTCCATCTGTCGGTCCTGTTATTGGGCATACCCCGAGGATTATTCCCACATTGCCATGCGTGCAGCCCGCCGATTGGATCTCATGTGGACCGGCGCTGAAGTTGAGATCTATGACCTGCTAAAGAAAAAGACCGAAAAGCTTCAGCAAGATATGTCTGCCTACGTAAAGAAAATCATCGAAAAAAACCTATTGTAACATGGCATAACAATCGGCGCCGTCTTACCTGTTGTATTCCCCAGCTAAAACCATGCGAGTGGTGTTTCTGTGGTCCGGTATTATTTAAGATGACGCGGCAATTTCGCTTTTTCAGATAGACACGAACTACGAGAGTGCATCGCTTTTGGCCCGCAATGACGGCTAACGAATACATCAAATAGTAAGGCCAAGACCATTTCCATTGACAGTGAACACTTGTTCACTTACAATGCCTGCTATGGAAAGTCAACCCCTCATCATTTCCTCCTGGCCCCAGGCCATCCTCCACCTTGACGCCGATGCGTTCTTTGCCTCCTGCGAGCAGGCGATCCACCCGAAGCTCAAGGGCAGGCCGGTGATCACCGGCAAGGAACGCGGGATCGTGGCGGCTATGAGCTACGAAGCAAAGGCGCGCGGTGTGCAGCGCGGCATGCGCCTCTTCGAGGTGAAGAAGCTCTGCCCTGACGCGGTGATTTTGCCGTCCGACTACGAGACCTACAGCCTTTTTTCCGTGCGGATGTTCGAGCTCATGCGGCGGTTCTCACCCGATGTGGAGGAATATTCCATCGACGAGGCTTTTGTCGATCTCACCGGCCTCAGGCGGAGCTTTCACGGGTCCTACGAGACGATCGCCGAAAAGATGCGGAAGGCGATAGAGACAGAGCTGGGGATCACCGTGTCGGTCGGCGTCAGTCTCTCAAAGGTCCTGGCTAAGGTCGGCTCGAAACACAAAAAACCGAACGGCCTTACCATGATCGCCGGGAGGGACATCCATCGCTATCTGCAGGACCTCCCGATAGAAAAGGTCTGGGGCATCGGACCGAACACGGCGGCCTTCCTCAGAAAATTCGGGATTACGTCCGCCCTCGATTTTGCGCGCAAGGACGAACGCTTTGTGCAGCAGCACCTGTCCAAACCGTACCAGGAGATCTGGCACGAGCTGAACGGCAGGAGCGTCTACCCGGTGGTTCTGGAGTCGAAAAGCGCCTACCAGTCGATCAGCAAGACAAGGACCTTCACCCCGGCTTCGCTTGACGAGACCTTCGTGTTCGCCCAGCTTGCAAAAAACCTGGAGAACGCCTGCATCAAGGCCCGGCGCTACAAGCTCGCGGCAACGCGGCTGGTGGTTTTTTTGCGGAAGCAGGATTTTACGAGCAGCGGGGTGGAGATAAAATTAATCCGTCCGACGGCCTACCCTGCCGAGCTTTTCGGACCGCTCCGTGAGGGCTTCAACCAGGCATATTGCCCCCGGACGCTGTATCGCCAGACCGGCGTGGTGCTTGCGGGGCTGATCGCCGAATCAGCGACCCAGTACGGTCTGTTCGACGATACCGCCAAGATAGAAAAAATGGCCCGGATCTACGGCATCGTGGACCAATTGTCCGAGAAGTTCGGAAAGCATGCTGTCCAGCACGCAGCCAGCCTGCCCACAAAACAACAGGCCCGGCACGAGGGCGCGCGGGGCGATGCGCCGCTGCGGACTGCCGCGCTGTTCAAAGGCGAGAACAAGCGGCAGCGCCTCGGTCTGCCGGTGCTGTATATCAAAGTTTGATCGAGCCCCCGGCTGATAAGACAGAACGGCGGCAGTTTCTGCGGAAGATCGGGTACAAACGGTGATAAACTGTGATAAAATGACAGTAGCAAGCAGCAAGGAGAGCAAAAGCAAAAAGCATTATCGCAACGCTGTGCGATCAGTTTTCTTTGTCCCTCGCTACTCGACCCTGACCTTCTCTGGCACATGAGCCCTGGTCCTGTCCCTTAATTGTTCGCCATGCAGGAGCAAGGATTCAATACTTTTTCGTGCGCTATTTCACCGCTTTCTATGGGGATATGATGGACAGAATCTGGAAAAACTACAGGGGCGTTATCGTCACCCTCCTCACGCTGTCCGCGATAGAACTCCTGGCGCTGATCATTTTCAGGATACCGAACCCGCCTCCCCTACTCATGCTGACCATCATCTTTGCGGCGTACATCGGCAGCATGAGAGAGGGCTTCGTCAGCGCGGCGATCACTTGGGTGTACACCCTCTATTACTTCTCCCTGCCGGGTCGGCTCTTTCATTACACAGACGACAGTCTCCAGCGCATCATGGTGCTCACCTTCGTCATCCCGGCAACAGCGCTCCTCGTCGGCATCCTTAAGCGCCGGGCCGACAACAGTGAGTACAACCGGGTCCTGTTCGAGAAATCGGCCATAGGCCTCGCTCTCTGCCGCATGGACGGGTCGCTCGTGGACGCTAACGAGGCCTACGCAAGGATCATCGGCAGGACCGTGGAAGAGACGCTCAAGTTGTCCTACTGGGACATCACACCGAAAAAATATGCGGAACAGGAGCAGGCCCAGCTTGAAGCCCTGAATGCCACAAGCCGCTACGGTCCGTATGAAAAGGAATACATCCACAAGGACGGCAGGCTCGTCACGGTCCGGCTCCAGGGTCTGCTGATCAAAAAGAACGGTGAAAGCTTGATATGGTCCAGTGTGGAGGACATTTCCGAGCGCAAGCAAACGGAAAACATCCTTGTTTCGGAAAAGCAATTACTCGAAATGATATCCCAGGGAGCAGCCTTGCCGGCTGCGCTCGAAAAAATAGTTTTGAGCATTGAGGAGTTGTCGCACGAAACGATTGCTTCCATTCTCCTGCTTGACCACGACGGCCTCCGTATGCATTACGGAGCGGCCCCGCACCTGCCTGGGGCGTACAACCGCGCGCTTGAGGGCGCGGCAATCGGCCCGAGCGCTGGTTCGTGCGGCACCGCCGCGTACCGGCGGGCGCTGGTAATCGTGAGCGACATAGAGACCGACCCCCTGTGGGCGGATTACCGTGAGCTCGCCCGGACAAACGGGTTGAGGGCCTGCTGGTCAACGCCGATCATGGGTTCTGAAGGTAGCGTCCTCGGCACTTTTGCCATGTATTACCGGGAACCGCGGTCCCCCCGAGAGGAAGATTTCGATTTGATAGCGCGAGCAACACACATAGCAAGCATTGCCATCGAAAGCAGTCAGGCTGAGACGGCATTGCGGGAGAAAGAGCATTTCCTGTCCGAATCACAAAGAATCGCTCATATCGGCAGTTGGATCTATGATGTCACGGGCCGAATCACCTGGTCAGACGAAATGTATCGCATTTACGGGGTCTCACCGGACACTGTTACGCCGAATGCGAAGGTGTTTATTAACCTTATTCATCCTGACGACCGACCTGCGATGCAGATATGGATCACTTCTTGCCTGGCGGGAGAAAAACCGGATGATCTTGAGTTTCGCGCCATATTGCCTGACGGTAAAGTCCGCTTTATCAACGGTCGCGGCGAACTGATTTCTGACGCTGATAACAGACCCGCCTATATGGCAGGCACTGCACAGGACATCACCGAGCGCAAGCGGGCGGAGGAGGAAATACGCAAACTGAATAAAGAACTCGAACAGCGCGTTAAAGACCGTACAGCCGAACTGGAGACCAAGGTCGCGGAGATCGAACGCATGAACAAGCTCTTTGTCGGCAGGGAACTGAGGATGATGGAGTTAAAGGAGAAGGTGAAAGAATTAGAATCCAGAATCCAGAATACAGTAGTCAGGAGTCAGAAATAGGTCAGGCGTCCCGTAAACACGACAAAATGGTCAGACAGTAAACATAACAAAATGGCCAGATGTCCCATAAACACAACAAAATAGGTCAGGCGTCTCGTAAACATAACAAAATAGGTCAGGCGTCTCGCCTGACTGGTCAAGCAAGATGCTTGACCTATAGATACGCGGCAAGATAACGGACCTATAAAATATGCGGAGTAAACGGAGCAATGAATAACGCCCGATTAAATCTTGCGTGCTACCCCGCGTTCATTACTTCAAAAACACGCGATAACCATCCCCTGTTCGCAAACCATGCGCTTTGCGAAATCGTCGTGTCCTGCCTGTATTACGGCAGGTCAAAAAAATGGTTCGAGCTGCTCTCCTTTGTCGTGATGCCCGACCATCTGCACCTGATCGTCATCCCTCGGGAAAAGAACATCTCCCAGGTTATGCACAGCATCAAAAGCTATTCCAGCAAGGAAATAAACAGGTCCCTCAGTAGGGAAGGCCCCGTATGGCAGTCGAGTTTTCGGGATTTCACCATTTCGACACCGGTGCAGTTGTTGCAAAAAGCCGGGTATATTCACAATAATCCGGTAAGGAAGGGATTGGTTTCAGAAGCCGCGGAATACCGGTTTTCATCCGCGAACCGGAGTTTTGAAACCGATTTGGCAAACGTGTTGTGAATGCAGGAAAAAGGAAATACGTCAGGCGTCTCGCAAACATAACGAAATAGGTCAGGCGTCTCGCAAACATAACGAAATAGGTCAGGCGTCTCGCCTGACTGGTCAAGCAAGATGCTTGACCTATGGACATAACCGTTTGAGGTCCGGCAGGATGCCGGACCTATATTGCAGGATGCCGGACCTATAAGATGGATACGGGACAGGATGCTTGACCTATGAATATTAAAAAAAATGCAATGCCGATCAAACTGAAAAAGTATCAGCTTTCTCCCTTGCGCATCGCCGCTGTCTATGCCTTGATAGGCGGTCTGTGGATATTGTTCTCCGATACGCTTCTGGCCGCGCTCGTTGCGGACAAGGCCGTCATCACCCGCATCTCGATCTACAAGGGATGGTCCTTCGTTATGGTGACTGCGGGACTGTTGTACTGGCTCGTCAGACGATATGCCGAAAAGCAAGGAAGCGCGCTCAACAGGATCGAGCGCCTGAACAGGCTTTACCGCGTCATCAGTAAAAGCAGCGAGGCCATTCTTCGCATGAAAGACCGGCACAGCCTCTTCTCCGAGGCGTCCAGGCTGGCGGTGGAGGAAGGCGGACTGCGCATGGCCTGGATCGGCCTCGTGGACGAGAAAGACAAGTTCGTAAGGCCGGCGGCATCATACGGCGTCGTGGATGGTTACCTCGACCTCATCAGCATATCCATAGACCCGGACCTCCCCGAGGGCCGGGGCCCCACCGGCGCCGCCATCCGTGAGGGCAGGAACTTCATCTGCAACGACATCAAAAACGATCCCCGCATGCAGCGGTGGCGCGAGCAGGCGCTCAAACGTGGATATCGGTCATCAGCGGCGATCCCCTTAAAGTCCGAAGGCCGGATATTGGGATCATTAAATCTCTATGCGTCCCGACCTTCATTTTTCGACGCTGAGGAGGTCATGCTCATTGAGACCCTCGCGGCAAACCTGTCGCTTGCCATAGAATCCATCAGGAATGAGGAAGAAAGACGTAAGGCTTTGGAGGCGCTGCAGGAGCGTGAGGAGCGGTTGATCTCGGTCATCGAACAATCGCCTATCGGGATAGTTTTTTCCCGGGATGGCATTACTCTAGATGCGAACAAGGCTTACTTGCGCATGTTCGGGTATGCCGACCTTGAGGAACTACGCGGGAAACCCCTTATCGACCAGATTGCGCCGCAGAGTAGGACCGGAATTCTTGATCGCATAAGGCAGCGCGCTCAGGGGCAAGCGGTAGAAACCGCCTATGAAACGATGGGACTGCGCAAAGACGGTTCTCAGTTCCCGTTCTTTGTTTCCGTAAGCAGGGTTGTTTTGTCCGATGGTCCGGTGACCATCAGCTTCTTTATTGATATCACAGCACGCAAGAAGGCGGAGGAGGAGTTAAGGATAACCAATGAAGAACTTCTTTCCATTAACCGTATTATCATAACAACAATAGCAGCTGTGGGAGTCAAGGAAATTCTTGAACGCGTTCTGGAGGAAGCCCTTCGTATCACCGGCCTGGAGGGCGGCACGATTTGCCTGGTGACGCCGGATGAAGCGCTCCAGATAGCCGCGCACCGTGCGACCTCGGAGGCCACGATCCAGGACCTTACCACCCATACGGTCAAGATCGGTGAATGCCTCTGCGGCGAATGTGCGAGGGACCACAGGCCGCTTATCCTTTGGGACCGCGACGCGGTGCTGAATTATTCCACGCGCGAGGCCCAGCGGGGCGAAGACATCCGGTTCCATGCCGCATATCCTCTTGTCATCGGAGAAAAATGCCTCGGCGTACTCTGCGTGTTCACCCGTACGGACAAAAAGCCGAGAGAGAGGAGCCTGAAGTTCCTTGAGACCGCTACCAGCCAGATAGCCATCGCGGTGCAGAATGCGCAATTGTTCGATGAGGTGAAAGCCCAGGCTGAAACTCTGGAGAAACGGATCAACGAGAGGACTCTTGCGCTTCAGGACAGCCGACGGGCCTTGACGAACATCGTGGAGGACTTGAACCGGAAGACGACAGCACTGGAGGCGGCCAACAATAAACTGAAAGAACTCGACAAGCTGAAATCCTTGTTTATCGCTTCCATGAGCCATGAACTCAGGACGCCGCTGAATTCCGTTATTGGATTTTCAAGCGTTCTTCTGAACCAGTGGGCGGGACCGGTTAGTGATGAACAGAAAAACCTTCTGTCGACAATATCCAGGTCAGGCAAACACCTGCTCTTCTTAATCAACGATGTTATTGACGTCTCGAAAATTGAGGCTGGAGTGCTTGACGTTCATTTGGAGGATTTCGATCTGTATGATGTAATCGCCGAGGTTGTGGATGTGATGAAGAAAGAAGTCAGTGAAAAGAAGCTTGAACTGAACGTCGATTCCATCCATCTGGAAATGCATACAGACAGAAGAAGACTCTTTCAAAGTGTCCTGAATTTGGTGAACAACGCGGTGAAGTTTACGCTGAAAGGGAGCGTCTCCGTGCATGTTCATGCACGAAAAGTACCAAGTAGCATGGATCAAGGTTCGAGAATAGAGGGGCAAGCGCCAAGGGTCAAGGGTCAAAGCGAAGCAGACATTTCCTTGCTACTTGCTACTTGGACCTTGCCGCTCGACACAGATTTCGTGGAAATCAGCGTCGAAGACACCGGCATCGGCATCAGGGAAGAAGATATTCCTAAATTGTTCAAGTCGTTTGTCCGCCTTGATTCCCCTCTCAGGACAACGGTCCTCGGGACCGGGTTAGGCTTATATCTCACGAAAAAGCTTGTTACGGAAATGCTGAAAGGCGATATTGTTGTTGAGAGCAGATATGAATCAGGAAGCAAATTTGCAATCAGGGTGCCGGTAAAATTAATAAATAATAATGCTATAATCAAAAAAGGGACGTCGTGAAAAATGACAAAAAACCTATTGACCCGACGACTAATGTTGAAAAGATACATGCAATTATCGAATTGGAGAAAACATGAAAATCCTAATTGTTGACAACAACGCCGACGACCGAAAGGTATTGAGATACAACCTTGAAAATCATGGCTGCAAAAATGTCATCGAAGCCCGGGATGGACAGGAAGGACTTGCGCTTGCCAGATCCCAGAGGCCTGACCTGATAATTTCTGACGCTCTCATGCCGACGATGGACGGCTTTCAGTTCCTCAGGGGCCTGAAAACAGACGATACCTTGAAGACCATTCCTTTTATTTTTTACTCGGCTGTGTATACCGGTCACCAGGAGGCGGAACTCGCAACTGCTCTCGGCGCCGAGTCTTTTATCGTTAAACCGCAAGACCCTGACGAGTTCTGGACGGCGGTGATCGGCATACTTGAAGAATGCAAACTCAAAAAACCAAAGGGACTTACTGGTGAACTTATTGGAGAGGAAGAAGACTTCCTGCGGAAATACAGCCATATTGTGGCGGCTAAACTGGAGGAGAAGGTCAGGGAGCTTGAAAAGGCCAAGGCGGCTGTCGAGGCGAAAGAACAGGAATGGCAAACGACCTTTGATTCTATTGGCGACTGCGTAACAATCCATGACAGCGATTTTAACGTGCTCCTTGCAAACAAGGCGTGCGAGAAGTTCCTCGGCGCTTCACAGGCTGAGCTCCGCTCCCGGAAATGTTACGACTTGTTTCACGGGATGCAGGGACCTCATGAGGCCTGCCCGAAGCTGGTTACGGAGCGGACGGGAAAGCCTTGCGAAACAGAGCTGTTTGAACCAAGACTCAATTACTGGCTTGCCATTTCATGTTTCCCGATTCTTGACAAAAACGGAGCCGTGCGGAGAGTGGTGCATTTCGCAAAAGATATCACCCAACGGAAGAAGATGGAAAAGGAACTCAGGGAATCAGAGGAAAAATACAGGACCCTTGTCGACGACGCGCCTGTGGGAGTTTATCGATCAAGTCTGGACGGAGCATTCCTCTATGTGAATGATGCCCTGGTTCGGATATTCGAAAGCGAATCGGTTGAAGAGCTGTTGAAAACGCCTGTTCTGGCGAGGTATAAAACATCAGCGGAACGGGAATGGTTCATCGAGAAGATCAGAAAAGACGGAAAGGTGAATTATTATCCGCTTGAAGTTCAGACCAGGACCGGCAGACGGATAAATATCGTAATCAGCGCAACGCTTGATCATGAAGTCATGTCGGGCATGGTGCTGGATATCACCGAACAAAAGAAACTCGAAGAACAGTTACGGCAGGCCCAGAAAATGCAGGCGATCGGCACTCTGGCCGGCGGCGTGGCCCATGACTTCAACAACATCCTGACCGCCATCATCGGCTATGGTCATCTCACTCTCATAAAAATGGCGCAGGACGATCCCCATCGATTGAACATCGAGAGCATACTCGAAGCCGCGGACCGGGCGGCCCATCTCACGCAAGAGCTTCTTCTGTTCAGCAGAAAACAGATCAGCGAGTTGAAGCCCATAGACCTGAACAAAGTCGTCGGGCAGGTGGAGAAGTTCCTGAAGCGGGTCATTGGAGAGGATATCGCCTGTAAAAAAACGCTGACGAACCATCCGTTGACGGTTTTTGCCGACAGTCATCAGCTTGAACAAGTGCTGATGAACCTTGCCACAAACGCCCATGACGCCATGCCCGGAGGCGGGACCTTCACCGTGACGACGGAAGCGGTCGCGCTGCAGGAAGACTTCATCGCGGCCCATGGCTACGGCAAACCCGGTGACTATGCAATGATTACCGTATCGGACACCGGCAAGGGTATGGACGAAGAAACGCGGAAGCGCATTTTTGAGCCCTTCTTCACGACCAAGGAGGTCGGCAAAGGCACCGGGCTCGGGCTGGCTGTCGTGTACGGCATCATCAAACAGCATGAGGGCTTTATCAATGTGTACAGCGAGCCGGGCAAAGGGTCTACGTTCAGAATATACCTGCCGACTACCGCGTCAGCGGCAGGGGAAGAGGTGGCAGCGCGCCAGGAAGAAGCTCCCGCCCGCGGCACGGAAACGGTCCTTCTGGCCGAGGATGATGAGGCCCTGCGGAAGCTGACACTGACGGTGCTGACGGAATTCGGCTACACGGTCATCGAGGCTGTTGACGGCGAGGACGCAGTGAAAAAATTCATGGAGAACAAGGAGTCGATCCATATCCTCCTCTTCGACCTCGTCATGCCAAAGATGAACGGCAAAGAGGCGTATGACGAAATACGGAAGATACAGCCTGAGATGAAGGTCATCTTCGCCAGCGGATACGCGCCCGACATCATCCGGCAGAAGGTGTCGCTCGAAGAGGACGCCCACCTGCTATACAAACCCATGTCTCCGATGGAGCTTTTGAGAAAGGTGCGAAGCGTGCTGGATGGAGCAACGCACTAATGCACATGAAGACAACGATTCTCCTGGTTGACGACAACGCGACAGACCGCCTGATCCTGCGGAGCATCCTTGAGCACTACGGTTGCGAGGTCATTGAAGCTGATGCGCATTCATATAAAGGATTATGACCATGAAGGTACTGATCGTAGACGACAGCGAAGACGTTCGCAACTTTCTGACGCAGCTTCTCAGGGACCAGGGTCATGAAGTGCGGGAAGCAGGCAACGGAGAGGAAGGCCTGGCTGCCGCCCGTGAGCAAAGGCCCGATGCGATCATTTGCGACGGCCTCATGCCGGTCATGGACGGCTTCCAGCTTCTCCAGGCGGTGAAACAGGACAGCAGCCTGTCTTCCATTCCCTTTATTTTCTTTTCCTCGGTATATACAGGAGAGCGCGAACAGGACCTTGCGAGGTCGCTGGGCGCGGATGTGTTCCTCGTCAAACCGCAGCCGCCGGAAGCGGTGTTGGACGCGCTCCGCGAGGCAACAGCAGTCCCGGATACAACCGGCCACCGGCAGGCCGCTGCGAGCGTAAGCGACGCCGAATTTGCTCGGGAATACCCCCGTATCATTGCAACCGTGCTCGAGGATAAGGTGGAGCAATTGCGCGCGGCGTCCGACGAGTGGCGCGTCACGTTCGATGCCATGACCGAGGCGGTTGCGCTGCTGGACGCGGACGGCGGGATCCTGCGGTGCAACAAGGCGATGACCCTGCTAACGGGAAAGCCCTATGCGGAAATCATCGGACGCGCATGCACGGAGATGTGCGCCTGTTTCGGCGGCAGTAGAGAGGAGTGCCCGTTCGTCAAGAGTAAAAGGACGCTGAAGCGGGAGACCGTCGTATTCAGACAAGGCGAGCAATGGTTCGAGGCCTCGGCGGACCCGATCGTGGACGAAGCCGGAACGCTGCAGGGCGCCGTGCATATATTGCAGGACATTTCGGAGCGGAAGCATTCTGAGGACCTCATCAATGAGATCGTGCGCCAGAAACTGGCCATTCTGAACAATATTCCCGACATCGCATGGCAGAAGGACAAGGACGGGAGGTTCCTGGCCGTGAACGAATCGTTCGGCAGGGCGTGCGGCATCAGTCCCGCCGACCTGGTCGGCAAGACAGACCTGGACGTCTGGCCCCGTGAGCTGGCGGAGCAGTACCGGGCTGATGACCGTGAAGTGATGCTGTCCGGCAAGCGGAAGGTGGTAGAGGAGCCGTTTGCGGACAAGCAAGGGAAGGTCTCCTGGATCGAAACCATAAAAACGCCCATCCTTAATGAAAAAGGCGAGGTGATCGGGACCACCGGGATCGCGCGGGACATCACCGAGCGCAAAAAGGTGGAAGCGTCCCTGCGGGAGCAGCAACGCTTTACCGAGAATCTCATCATGAATTCGGCGATAGCAACGTTTGTGGTGGACGCTTCGCACAAGGTGCTGATCTGGAACAAGGCGTGCGAAGAGCTGACGGGCGTTCCCGCGGCCAAGATGGTCGGAACGAACGGGCAGTGGAAGCCGTTCTACGATCATGAGCGG
>JANPMZ010000203.1:0-8650 GCA_031427195.1 Nitrospirota bacterium | reverse complement strand
GTATCTTAAAGCTCTGGAGCAGGAAGACTTTGCAAAACTACCGGGTGAGGTTTTTGTCAAGGGCTTTCTGAAAAACTATGCTAAATTTCTGGGCCTTCCCGAGCAGGAAGTGCTGAAAAAGTACGGCGAACTCCGGTTTACTGTAGCGGGTGCAACCGTGGCCGCTCCGTTGCCTGCGGTACCTGAGCAGGCTCCGGTGTCGCAGACACGGGAAAGTCTTTCATCGGTATCTCTGGAGCCCTGGCTCTGGGGTGCGGTTATCTTCATCTCGATTCTCGGTTTTTTGTTCATGTCCACGCCGGAGAAACAACCGGAGCCCGTGGCGCCCCTTGAAGCGCATACCGCGGTGCTGCACTCTGAGATGACCGGCAGCGCTCCTGCAATAAGACCGGAGAAGCTCTATCTCCAGATCGTTGCCCTGGAGGATGTCTGGCTGCTGGTGAGAACGGACTCAGGGCCGCAGAAAAAAGCGGTTCTGAATAAAGATGAGAATGTTGTCTGGATCGCTGATGAGCGTTTTTTGCTGAGTTATGGAAGTGTCGGTGCGGCGAAACTGCTCCTGAATGGTGAAGAATTGACCGTGACAGGGCAGAAAAATGCTGTGGTGAGGGACCTCGAGATCACTGCAGCCGGTATCACCAGTGCAAAGGCAGCACCGGTGTTGCCGAGAGTATCAAAGCCCCGGCAGCAACTGTTGCCCAAGCCGAAGCCCACCGCGGGACAGGCTACGGGAACTCATCCGGCGCCGCAGCCGCAGGCCGACACTACTGCTCCCGCGCCAGCAGCGCCCACGCCCTCTCCAGAGCCAAGCTCTCTGTCATTTTAGCAGCAACCCGCTGAACAGCCTTGTGGGTTCTTCAGCTTTTTCTTGTTGGGCCAGCACCAGGCAGGGGCTGCTTGTTTTGATCAGCCAAACCAGACAGCGTAAAATTTCTCACGTGGTTTCTCTTCCAGTATATTCTCCCACAACATATCGAGACCCATCAGTCGCAATCGTTTCGCGAGCTTATCCGGCATGACGTCAACGATGAACTTCATAAGGACCTGGTTCCCGACACATTATCTGTCCCGACAGAAGTTTTCCGGCGGCCATCTGCGGCTAAGAAAATCGCTTCAGCCTGAGAGAATTAGATATCACGCTTACCGAGCTGAACGCCATTGCAGCAGAAGCGAACATCGGGTTCAATAATCCTTGCGCACCCAGCAGCGGATAGAGGACGCCGGCGGCCACGGGTATCCCGATGATGTTGTAAAAAAATGCCCAGAAAAGGTTCATTTTGATGGTGGCCATGGTGCGTCGTGAAAGCCTGATCGCCGTTGCCACGACCCTGAGATCGTCCTTGACCAGCGTGACGTCGGAGGCCTCGATGGCCACATCCGTGCCGGTGCCGATTGCAATTCCCACATCAGCCTGGGTAAGGGCAGGGGCATCGTTGATGCCGTCGCCCACCATGGCAACGACCCTGCCTTCTGCCTGGAGTTTTTTCACCGTATCCATCTTGTCCTGAGGGAGGACCTCCGCCATGACGCGGCTGATCCCGAGCTCTGTTGCGATGGCCTGCGCCGTGCGCAGATTGTCGCCGGTGAGCATGACGACCTCGAGCCCGAGCTCCTTGAGGATGGCGACCGCTTCTTTCGAGTGTTCCCTGACCGTATCAGCAACAGCAATGATGCCGACTGCCTGGTTGTCTACCGCAACGAACATGGACGTCTTGCCCTGGGAAGAGAGTCGCTCAGCCTCCGACATGAACTTTTCGAAATTCACCTTGCGGTCCGCCATGAGCCGCGCATTGCCCAGAACAACCTCTTTCCTGTTCAGGAGCGCCCTGATCCCGTGGCCGGGAAGCGCCTCGAACTCGTCAGCTTGTTGGAGCGTGATGCCCTGCGCAAGGGCGGCCTGTACAATGGCCTCGCCCAGTGGATGTTCCGAACCTTTTTCCGCGGACCCCGCCAGGAACAGGAGCTCTTTCTCGCTCATGCCGTCTTTGATGACATCCGTTACCATTGGTTCGCCGCGGGTGAGCGTGCCGGTTTTGTCGAGGACGATGGTATCGATCTTCTGTGCCCGCTCAAGGCTTTCGGCGTTCTTGAACAGGATGCCCGATTCCGCTCCCTTGCCGGCGCCCACCATGATGGCAGTTGGCGTGGCAAGCCCCATGGCGCAGGGACAGGCGATGATCAGGACCGCTATGAAGTTCACGAGCGCGAAGGTAAAGCGTGTTTCCGCAGGTCCGAAGATATACCAGACTCCGAAGGTGACGAGCCCGATGAAGATGACCGTGGGTACGAAGATGCTTGAGATATAGTCCGCGAGCCGCTGGATCGGCGCTTTAGACCCCTGCGCCTCCTGGACCATGCGGACGATCTGGGCCAGCATGGTATCGCGTCCCACCTTGGTCGCCGCGAACGTGAAGCTCCCTGTCTTATTGATCGTGGCGCCGATGACGGTGTCGCCCGTTTTCTTTTCGATAGGCAGGCTTTCGCCGGTCAGCATGGATTCGTCTATTGAGGAGTAGCCGTCGCGGATAACGCCGTCCACTGGCACTTTTTCACCAGGCCGCACAATGATACGGTCCCCGGCCTCGACCTCTTCGATGGAGATATCCAGCTCGAGGCCATCGCGCACCACCCGCGCGGTGCGTGGCTGGAGCCCCATAAGCTTCTTGATCGCTTCTCCGGCCCGGGTCTTGGCGCGGGCCTCAAGATACTTGCCGAACAGGATAAGGGTGATGATCATAGCCGCCGTGTCGTAGTATGCCCCGCCGTGGGCTGCATGCTGTCCGAGAACAGCGGGGAAAAAGGTAAGCACCGCGCTGTACCCGTAGGCCGCAGTGGTCCCGACCACGACCAGCGTGCTCATGTTCGTGCTGCCGTGCTTGATCGAGGCCCAGGCATTCTGGTAGAAGTGCCGACCTGCCCAGAACTGGACAGGCGTGCAGAGGGCAAAGAGGATATACCACATGGTCTGCTGCGGCAGCAGGGCGATGCCCGGCAGCATGTCCTGGAAGCTGCCGATCATGATCATGACGGAGAAGACCGCGCTGAAGATCAGCTTGTTCCTGAGCGCTGCCAGTTCCTGTTCACGCGCCTCTTTTTCTATGTCGAGAGCTGAGCGGCCTTCTGCCTGGGCAGGGAGGCGGAATCCAGACTTCTCGATCACTCGTCTGATGTCCCGCAACCCGAGCTGGCCGGGGATGTACTCGACCGCAACGGTCTCGGCGCCTGCGTTCACCAAGGTCTTGAGCACACCGTCCATGGCAGAGACGAGCTGTTCCAGCTCTTTCGTGCGCGAAGCATCGAGGTCCAGGACCGGGATCGTAATCCGGTCGACGACCGGTTGGTAGCCCGATTCCCGAATCGAGGCGATGAAGCGGTCCAGGCCAATGGCAGCGGGATCGAACTCGACAACGGCTTTCTCGTTGGCATAGTTCACGTTCACGGAAGATACTCCAACGAGCTTTGAGATGTCCTTCTGGATGGCAGCCGCGCAGTTTACGCAGGTCATGCCTTTGACGGGGATGACGGTTTTCTTAGTTTCCATGAGGGCATAGTACCACAAAAAATAATTGATGCAAAATGAGAAGTCATGAGTGGGATACAAAAAGATTCGCCGTGGGAAGACCTTCAGGGATAGATATTGCTGGGCGAAGAAGGGTTTATAGACAAGTTCAAAGAGCACTTAACCGACAAGGAGAAGATAAAAGAGATACCGAGGGCACAGCGATACTTCTTCACGTCCTTTGACGACAGGTCCTCAGGGGGTTTATCTTTCAGGTAACTCTGGAACTTGCGGCTCCAATCCGCATAGTGCTTGAGCGTTTTCCGGGAATAATGCCGGAGTTTGATCTCGTCCGCAAGATTCTCGATGATCTTGTCCCATGCCGGCGATTCGGACTTTCTGAGGCAACGCCATTCATCGTACTGTTTGCCGCCTCTTTCGCGAGGCGCATATAGCATTGACGAAGCCGGCGGCTCGCAAATCATGCCGGGGTCCTTCTTTGGGGCTAATGCACACAACACCCCTGCCTGCACCCGTGGCGCGCTAAGTGTGCCGGCCACACGGGGCGCACTGCGCTCCGTGGCCGCCGAAGAAATGGGCCTTGTCCCCTGTTGCGAAGTGAAAAACATCGAAATCGCATTTGCTGCCTGCCCTACCTGCATTGCGGTTTGATTCTTTGACCGTAATTTCTCGGCGAACAGCCGCACCTGGTCCGATTTGGCATCGGGGAGCGGATTTTTAGCGCGAAAGTCGAGAAAATACAGCAACCACTTCCGGTAATCGGCTCTGGAAAAAAGAGGGACATTCCGTTGTTTCAGAATACCGTCGAATTCGGCCAGAATATCTCTTGGGATAGACTGCATGGATGCCCCTTTCCTAATTACATTACGTCTTGGAATTTCACCACGTTACCGACAGTATAGTGAACATATGTTCATCTGTCAAGAACAGCTGTCTTTCCTTGACAGGCCCGAAGGCATGAAATATACTCAGTTCGTCAAAGTTGTATAAATTTCATCCCACCAATTCCGTAAATTCGTATTTGGAGGGGCGGAAGCCGCAGTTGCTGAAAAGGGCAGATTACTTTGTAATAACGTCTAATTTTCGCCCCAGTATTACCGGATTTCCGGAAATGGAGGGGCGGTTTCCGTCCCATCATACACTGGTAATGGGGGTACTATGAAAGCAAATGATGCAGGAAATATTTCTTTAGTCTATGGCCTTCTCGGTGCCGTATTTGGAATATCGGCCTTGGGTGTCCTCCCTATCGGAATAAATATGTTAAGTACTTTTCCCAGGGAGCCACAGGTAGAAAAAATGAAGCTCTATTTTACTACGTTACAAAGCGTTTGGTTGCTATACATGCCTATGATGATCATTATATGCTTGCTATACATTCTGTCGGGCTTTTTGATTAAAAAAGGCAAAAAGGCGGGCATTTCTTTCGGGGTAGTTTCCGCCATATTAAATTTAATATGGTTTGTCGGCTATGCAATTAGCGTATATGCAGTTGTACTGCCTATATTTCCGCACAAATTTCATCTGAGCCTGTTTATTGGTGCTTTAATCATTTCCGGCATTTTTATATGTCTATATCCAACATATTATTTGATCAGTTTCAAGAAGATAGACATAAACATACTAAAACCTAATTAGATTAACAGCACGATTCGCACATTACGAACCACTCCACGGGACAGCGTGTAACTCTGCCCCGTGTGATTTCAAGCATTGACCTCGGGGGTGAAATATGCGTCGTATCTCTTCTCGCACGACATTCATAAACAAACGACTTTTCCCAATATTCTGGTTCGGGTTTATAGCTATCTTCGCTGCGATTTCATTAACGGCCATGATAACAAGTGGACAGCTTCAAATAGCCTTTCTGCTTGTCCCGGCAGGCATGGCAATTGTTGGCTATGTAATAATGAAGAAGTTTGTATTCGACCTTATGGATGAGGTCTGGGACGTTGGCGATGCACTTATTGTTAAAAATAAGAACGAAGAAATACGTATTCCTTTGGCAGAGATTATGAATATAAGCTATTCCTATGTTACTAATCCACCGAGAGCAACACTTATGCTTCGGCATCCATGCCGTTTTGGAACCGAGGTTACGTTTTCGCCGCCGATCAGTTTCATCCCGTTCAAGAAAAGTCCAATAGTGGCTGAGTTAATCGAGAGAGTAGATGCGATACGAAAGAGCTAACAAATCGTTCCACGCCGACCGCTTCGCGGCGTGTGAACTCATCGTTCTACACGGAAAAACAGATGTCAAAAGAATCCAATAACCATATAGTAGCCAAGGAATAACATTTTCCTCAAAACGGCAAGAAATATTCTCGCAGCCAAAAGTATGCGCTTCACAGCGAGGCGCGGAGGGCGCGGAGAAAAGCTCAAAAACATTCCGGGTTAAAACCAAGACTGAAAGAATTTGATTTAACTCCGCGCCCTTCTCGCGTACTGTGGTTTCATGCTTTGACGCTTTTTGCGCATGAACGTGTTGACCTTACCGTTCGTCTTTATCCGCTCTGATCACCACGAAGGAGCCCTCGCCGTAACCCTCTTTTATCGGCGATGGTTCCCGCATGTCCGCGACCGGGCCGACGAGTGTCTGGCGGAAGCTGAATCCTTTGAACCCCGCGCCCTCAAGGTGGCGGAGAAGATCATCAACGGTATAGAAGGTCGCGTCCCGGTAGAACAAGCTGTCCTGTTTTCGATCCTCGTACGATTTCCCAAGGGGGCTGTTTTTGTCCACGAACCCGATGATGAACGAGCCCTTGGGCTTGAGCACCCGGAAAGCCTCGTTACATGCCATATCAATATCATCTAAAAAGCAGACCGTGGTGACCATGAGGCAGAAGTCGAACTCGTTGTCCCTGAACGGGAGCGACTCGGCAACCGCTTTAACCGCATCGATTCCCCGTGATCGCGCCTTCTCCAGCATGGCGTGGGACGGATCGATGCCCTGCCTGATGCCCAGGGGCGCCGCAAACAGGCCGCTCCCCACGCCGATCTCCAGTCCCTTCCCGGTTACGGGCAGGAGCTCTCGGATCGCCATAAGCTCGGACTGGTAGGCATAGGAATACTTCTTGAACCATGCGTCGTACCGTTCCGCGTGGTTATCGAATGTCAGTATACTGGTCATGGGTATCCTCTCTAATCGGGAGGACCGCGCATCGTTCGTGAACAACCGTGCGCGCGCGTCCCGCGAAAGTCTCTGTTACCACTCCATGCTCAGAAACACCTCTACGATCATGGGATCGAACTGGCTGCCGGCGAGAGAGCGGATATGTTCGCGGATCTCCTGTTTGGAAATGCCCTGCCGATAGGGACGGTCCTTCGCGATCATGGCGTCCCAGACATCGATAACAGCGAAGATCCGAGCTGCCAGCGGGATCTGCTCACCCTTGAGTCCGCGCGGATAGCCGGCGCCGTCCCACCACTCATGGTGACAGTACGGGATATCGAGTGCCGGGCGGAGGTAGGTGATCGGCAGGAGCATCTCAAAAGCGGACACGGGATGACGGCGCATGATTGCCCGCTCTTCCTCGGTGAGCGGTCCGGCCTTGAACAGAATGCTGTCGGGAATGCCGATTTTGCCGATATCGTGCAGGAGCGCGCCGCGTCGCATGTGCACAAGCTCTTTTTCTCCCACGCCCATGGCGCGGGCCAGGCGGAGAGCCATCTCGGTGACCCGTTCCGTGTGGCGCTCGGTCTCTTTGCTTCGGAGGTCAAGGGCGCGGGCCCAGCCTTCGAGGGTGACATCATACGCCAGTGTTATCTCGATCGTGGATCTCTGGAGCTCATCAAAGAGCGAGGCATTGTCTATGGCAATGGCGGCCTGGGCGGCCAGAGCCTCGAGGTACCGTTGCCATTCCGCATCGACATTCCACGGGGTGCGGTGAAGCACCTCGAGAACGCCTTTTACCCGGCCTTTTGCCATGAGCGGCACAACGGCGTAGGCGATGAAACCCTCGTTTTCGAGGAGCGGCGCCCGCGGGAAGCCGCTTGCGGGGTCGAGGATATCCGGGATGCTTATGCTCCGGTGTTCGAGTGCCGCGACGCCGGCAATGCCCTCGCCCATGCGGAGGCGGGACTGCTCGATGGCGGTGGTGCGGAAACCGCGACTTGCCGCATACTCAAGCGTCTGCGTATCCGTATTCAAGAGCAGGACGTCGGCGGCGTCCACATGCAGCTGGGAGATGACGAGGCCCAGGACTTCCGAGAGCGTAACGCGCAGATCCAAACTGGAGCTGATGATCATGTCGATGGTGTGGAGGGTGGTAAGGCGCTGGAGACGCTCCTGTGCCAGGTCCTCCGCCTGCTTGCGCTGCGTGATGTCGCGGAAGAAGCTCTGGATAAACCGCTTCCCGCCCCGCTCCACGACCGTGATGCTTACCTCCACCGGGATTTTTCCGCCCTCGCGATGGAATACACAGAGGTCGTCGGCGATCACACCGCCTTTTTTGAGCGAGTCCTCAAGTATCTCCGTGCACCGGTCCGCATTTTCAGCGGGATGGATATCCCGCTGGTGCAGGCCGATAATTTTTTCGCGGGGCAGGCCGATGAGCTCGCTCCCCTTTTTGTTGGTGTCCAGAATGATGCCTGTTTCCGCATCCATGATGAAGACGGCATCGTTAGCGGTCTCGATGAGAGAGCGGTATTTTTCTTCGGACTCTCGCAAGGCCCGTTCAGCCCGCTCCCCCGCACGGAGCTCACGGAGAATGGTGAAATAGATAAGGAGGGAGCTCGTAAACACAAAGACCCCGCCTTTATAGATATGGAGGGCGCTCATGGTATGCGGAGCGGGGAGGATTTTCTCGAGGAGAGGGTCGAAAATTACGAACCAGAACCCGCCGTACAGAACATAGTACAGGACGATGCGGAATGCGGATTTCAGTCCGATTGTATTCATAGTCGTATGGTCCCGCGGATGTTGCTTACCGTTGCGCCATGGTCTTGATCTCGAACTGGGGCGGGTTCATCATTGTTTTTTTCACGGCGCATTGGTCCGCGACCTTGATGAGGGCCTTGTGGTACTTCTCGGGAAAATCCGGCGGGACATTGATGTCGAGGATGATCTTGCTGAGTGTTGATTTGCCGTCCTCGGTGGTATATTCAAGGCGTTCCGTGAGCGTGATGTTGTCG
>JANPMZ010000202.1:0-2861 GCA_031427195.1 Nitrospirota bacterium | reverse complement strand
GGCTCGCCCAGTTCGTTGAATTCGGCCTTTTCCAGGTTGGCCAGCACTTCCCCTGGCGCGCTGGATCACGCTCTGCGGAAGACCGGCAAGCCGGGCGACCTGGATGCCGTAGGATTTGTCAGCTCCGCCCTCGACCACTTTGCGCAGAAAGATGATCTGGTCGTTCCATTCCTTGATGGCGACCGTATAGTTCTTCACCCGGTCCATGGTGAGCGCCAGCTCGGTCAGTTCGTGATAATGCGTGGCAAAGAGCGTCCGCGCCCGGATTGTCGTATGGATATGCTCTGCCACTGCCCAGGCGATGCTGATGCCGTCGAAGGTGCTCGTGCCGCGGCCAATCTCGTCGAGAATAATAAGGCTTCTATCCGTGGCATTGTTCAGGATATTGGCGGTTTCATTCATCTCGACCATAAAGGTGCTCTGGCCGCGGGTGATGAAGTCCGAAGCCCCGATGCGCGTAAAGACCCGGTCCACAATGCCGATCTGCGCCTCTCGGGCAGGCACGAAACTGCCCATCTGGGCCATGAGCGTGATCACCGCCACCTGCCGCATATAAGTGGATTTGCCGGCCATGTTCGGGCCGGTAAGAATAATGAGCTGGTTCTCTTCGCAGTCCAGGAGCGTGTCATTGGCGATGAACCGTTCGTCCGGCGTGAGCAACTCGACCACGGGGTGCCGGCCTTCGGAAATTTTCAGGATATCGCCATCGATGATCGCCGGACGGGTATAATTATTTTTTGCCGCTGTTTCAGCGAGTGAAACAAGGCAGTCCAGGACCGCGAGACGCCGCGCCATGTCCTGAATCCTGACGCACGAAGCAGCCACCGCCTCCCGCACCTGCTGGAACAGCCGGTACTCCAGGTCGAGGATCTTCTCCTCGGCGCCGAGCACCTTTTCCTCGTATTCCTTAAGTTCCGGCGTGATGTACCGCTCCGCGTTCGCCAGCGTTTGTTTGCGGATAAAATCCTGCGGCACGTTCGCAAGGTTGGTCCTGGTCACTTCGATGTAATACCCGAAGACCCGGTTGTAGCTTACCTTGAGAGAACTGATGCCGGTGCGCTCACGTTCGCGTAGTTCGATGCCGGCGATCCAGCCCTTGCCTTCCGAGCTGATGGAGCGAAGCTCGTCAAGCTCATTGCTGTGGCCTTTTTTTATCAGTTTGCCCTCGCGCAGGGTATAGGGAGGGTCATCGTGGATGGAGCTTTCGATGAACTGGCGGACTTCCGCGAGGTCGTCCCAGTCCGCGGCCAGAGCATAGACCAAGCGGGAATTGCATCGTGAGAGAAGCCCATGAATCTGCGGCAGCGCAGTAAAGGACTGCTTCAGCGCAAGCAGGTCGCGGGCGTTTGCCGCGCCGAGCGAAACGCGGCTGATCAGACGCTCCAGGTCATAGACCGTGCCGAGAGCGGCCCTCAGGTCCGAGCGAAATTGATGGTCGTTCTTGAACTCCGCCACGGCATCAAGGCGCCGCTCGAGCTCTCCCGCATCCATGAGCGGGTTCAGGAGCCATTCGCGCAGTTTTCTGCCGCCCATGGACGTGACCGTGTGATCGAGCACGGAAAGAAGCGTTCCCTTGGCGGAGCCGTCATAGATATTTCTGACCAGCTCCAGGTTCCGCTGGCAGGACGCGTCGATGATCATGTGCTCTCTGGCCCTGAAGGGCTTCATCCCGCGGATGTTCGCCAGGCCGGTCTTCTGCGTTTCCTCGATATAACGGAGCGCGGCGCCCGCTGCACAAATACCGGCCTTCATACCGCCGCAGCCGAACCCTTCAAGCGATGCGACCTTGAAGTGGTCCAAAAGCGCACGATACGCAGTCTCGTAGTCAAAGATCCAGTCATCGCTGCCGTTGATCGCCTGCGTATACTGGCGGAGCAGGCCTGAAAGCCCGGCCTCGATCTGATACGCCCGCGGCAGCACGAGCTCGCGGGGAGTGAACCGGGCAAGCATGGTATCCAGCTCCGCAAGATTATCAGCCCCGTCTATTTCAGCAACAAAAAAATCACCGGTCGAGATATCGAGGAATGACAGGCCGAACCCGTTCTTTGCGGGATAAAGGGAGGCAAGATAGTTGTTGTCCTTGGCATCGAGCAGGTTGGAGTCGAGCACCGTTCCCGGCGTCACGACCCTGACCACTTCGCGCTTCACGAGCCCTTTGGCCAGCTTCGGGTCCTCCACCTGTTCGCATATCGCGACCTTGAAGCCGCGCCGGATGAGCTTGGCGATATACCCGTCGACCGCGTGATAGGGAAACCCGCAGAGCGGCGTCTCGATGCCTTTGGACTTGTTCCGCGCCGTCAGCGTGATCTCCAGGACTTTGGAAGCGGTCACCGCGTCCTGGTCGAACATCTCATAGAAATCGCCCATACGGAACAGCAGGATCGCGTCCAGATGCTGGCGCTTGATCTCGCGGTATTGTTTCATTAAGGGGGTTAGGTCGGTCATGGGTTTGGTTTTAATGCAGGAGCCAGAAGTCAGGAGCCAGAAGTCAGAAGCTTCTCAAAATACGGCTTCAACTGCGCATAGGTTCCCTCAAGCAGCTGCGGCATGACGCGCGTCTCATCAAACACCGTGAGGTAGCTCGTATCGCCGGTCCAGCGCGGCACGATCTGGATATGCAGATGTTCGGGAATGCCCGCTCCAGCTGATTTTCCGATATTGATCCCGATGTTGAAGCCTTCGGGCTTCATGGCCTGCTTCAGGATGTTCACCGAGGCCTGCGTCACCTTCATAAGGTCGGCAAGTTCGTCCGACGGCAGTTTGTCGATGTCGGACTCATGGGTATTGGGCACAATGAGAAGATGGCCGTTGTTATACGGGTAGAGATTCATGATCACAAAGGAATGCCTGCCGCGATAGAG
>JANPMZ010000201.1:0-2244 GCA_031427195.1 Nitrospirota bacterium | reverse complement strand
CTATTTCAAGGAGGAATACCATGTCCATCAAGACCGCAACACCAGATCAGACGCTCGACACGCTCGGACGAGTATGTCCCTACCCGTTGCTTCTCACCAAGAAGGCGGTCGAGAAGCTCAGCAGCGGCCAGACGCTCAAGGTGCTTTGCGATGCCCCGGCATCGGCAGAAGACAGCATTCCGCGGTTTTGCGAGAAGAACAGCCTTACGTTCGAGGCCGTGAAACTCGAGGACAAGGGAATGTGGGAGCTGTATATCAAGAAATAGTAATGACCGGTCCTGGTTTCAAGGGGGAATAGGCAGGAAACTTTAGGGGGAGTGAAACTTAAGGAGGGGGAGAATGGTTTCTACGCTGCTATTTATTGCGACCGGCTTGCTAATCGGCGCGGCATTCGGTTATGTTCTGCAGCGCGGTCGTTTCTGTGTGAACTCCGCGTATCGGGAAATACTCTTTCAAGATTATACGATGCTTCGCGCCTATCTTCTCGCCGTTGCCGTCACGATGATCGGCGCGAATCTCATTGAGGACATGGGCTGGCTTCAGCAGCATGCCAATGAGAACGGGGTGATGGTGGCGAATACCCTGTACCGTCAGGGTTTTGCGCCCTTTGCCAACATCATCGGCGGATTTATCTTCGGTACGGGAATCGTGCTCGCAGGCGGGTGCGGGAGCGGGATCCTCTATCGCGTGGGCGAGGGAAACCTCGCGTACGTACTGGCTGTTTTCGGGTTCTTCTTCGGTATCGTGGTGACGAAATTCGGTTTTCTGAAACCGGTTTACGACATGCTGACGGCCTATCAGGTATCGGTCGGCGGGGACACGGTCCCGACGCTGTACAATGTCATCGGCGTCAATAAATGGATCATCATCGCGGTGATCGCGGTACCGATTTTTTACTTTGTGTTCCAGGGTAAGCCCTTTCAGAAAGCGAAAAAGGGATACTCGTGGTCCCTTGCCGGCCTTCTGGTCGGCATCCTTGCCGTGGCCGCATTCTGGGCCTCGGACTATTTTACCGGCAGGGCACGCGGACTCTCGTTCACGGGACCGCTCAGGGAGTTTTTTCTCGCGGTGTTCTTCGGGAACTATCAGAACGATGCGGCTGCCATTAATACGGCAGAATCCAGGACTATTCTGGGCATGACCTTCTCCTGGAGCGCTCTCTATGTCCTGGCTGTGCCGATTGGCGCCTTCATAAGCGGAAAGTTCCTGAAAGAAGTGAAGCTCAAGGTCCCGCCTGCTGACGAGCTTATCAAGGTGCTGCTCGGCGGGTTCATCATGGGAATAGGCGCGCAGATCAGCGGCGGCTGTAATATCGGCCACAGCCTGACCGGCGTATCCACCCTGGCGATTTCGAGCTGGGTGGCGAACCTTTTCATTATTCTGGGCAACTGGACCATGGTGTATTTCGCGCTGATCAAGCCGATGCGGGACATGGACAGCTAATTTATGGCAAAGGTACTGCCGGACAGGAGCGATCCTGTCCGGTTTTATTTTGGCACAGCGGGCAGTAAAACAACTGTTGCAAAATGGATACGGGTCAGCGATAATGCGTGAAACTGAAGGGAGGTGATTCTATGACAGGAGAAATGCTCGGTATCATGGTCACGAAGTATGAGAATCTGGAGCACATCGCCGGTGTCGCCAAGGCGGCGCGTGCGGCTGGAAAAGCGGTCACGATCTTTATGACCGACGAAGGCGTCCGCTTCACAAAGGACCAGAAATTTCTGGAGCTGCTCAAGACGGACGGCATTGAGCTGTCGTGCTGCGATCACAGCTGCGAACGGGTCGGCATTCGCGACAAGACGGAAGGCATTTCGTACGGCAGCCAGTATAACAATGCGGGCATGCTGCACGACAGTGCGCGGGTAGTCGTGTTTTAACCTTACCAACGAGCGGGAGTGAACTATGAGTGATACCAAAAGAATAGCGGTCATTGTGCGAGACCGGCCGGCTGAGGCGCTCCGCGTCGCGGGCGGGCTGACGCTGGCAGACGATACCATCGATGTTTTCATCCTTGACCGCAAGCTGGACAAGGCCGATCCCGGGGTGGCGCAGCCGCTCGAGCTGGTGACGGAGCTCGACCTCAAAGTCTATTCAAACAACGCCGGGAACGGGTATCCGCTTGTCACGATCGAGGAAATGGCAACAAAGCTCCTCGACTATGACATCGTGGTCCCTTATTAACGCAACGGAGGGTGGCATCGTGAAGATATTGCATATTGTAAAAAAAGCGCCGGATGCAAG
>JANPMZ010000200.1:0-3245 GCA_031427195.1 Nitrospirota bacterium | reverse complement strand
AGACAATGCGGGGAACAAATGACCTTTCGTCGAAACGGAAACACGCAAAGCCGCGGATGTTTCAGTTCTCCGCGAGTAGCAGATCTAAGGAGTACCGCATATGGCAAAATAGGCATTTTGACCTGCTCAAATGTTACAGTGTGTCATGGGGGTCACTTCTTTGATCTTGACAAGGATGACAAGGACAAAGAAGTGACCCTGGGACCGACAGAGGAAAGACTTGACCTGAAGACTAATGCTTTTTCATCTGTTTAAAAGGTTTTTTGAGATGTCCCGGCGGCACGTGCAAACAGGCGGAAGTAGTTACCAAAAAGAATATACAGAGTACCAGCAGTGTCAGAATTTTTTTTTCCATGAACATCCCCTTTCGTATTTTAACTCGCGGATTCAACTTCGAAGTGAAACTTTTAACGGTAGTTTGGTATAGCGAATTGTCGTGCTGTGTCGTGCTGTGTCGTGCTGAAAATACCTCAAACGGGGTCCTGAAGTCAAGCACTTTTAGAAAATACGGGGGTCCCTTCTTTGATCTTGACAAAGATGATAAGGACAAAGAAGTAACCCCATGGATATGAGCGTACACCAGGCGCTCAACACGGGCCGCCAAAAACAGGCGACCGGTTAGCTTCGCATTACAAAAAAAGGGCGGCCTCTCGGCCGCCCTCGGTGTTCGCAGCACTTCAGCTTTGTTCGATGATTAGTGTCCGCCGACCTTCAACAGGCCGCTTGCTGCAAGCGAAAGCACCAGGATCTCGGCGATCGCGATAACAACGTAGGCGGTGTCCTTTTTTCTGAACAGGATGGGCAAAATCACCGCGTAGCACAGAATGGTCAAGCCCGAAAGCATCGCAATGCCGATAAAATTCAGATAATCGCCATTCCCGACCAGTGGCGCCCAGCCCCAGCCCGTGGGCGCGTTGAGTGCCACATTAAAATCATGCACCCGCATAGTCCAGTATTTCGGCAGATCATCTATCGGCACAAAGCTCGGGAGCACCCCGGATACGTACACAAAGAAGGTTACCACCATGATCGCGAGTCCCAGCCACATCCCGATATTTAAAACGCCTGCGTATGCCATCTGTTCTTCTGATGCTTGAGTTTTTAAGTTCGTCATTGTACGTTCCTCCTATTTCCAGATTTCGAGTCCCTTGAGCAGGGACCTGAGTCCTGCGAAGAGCAGGAGACCGATTACCATCCATTTGATGGCCTTTGGCTTCGACTTGGCGAGGATCTTCACGCCGATCATGGAGCCGAGCATGATGCCCACCAGGGACGGAATAACGATCATGGGCAGCACAGCGCCCTGATTCAGGTAGACCCAGGCGGCCGAAGTGTCGGTGATCGAGAGCAGGAACTTGCTCGTGGCCACCGAGATCTTGAGCGGCGCGCCCATCAGCAGGTTCAGCACCGGCACGTTCGCCCATCCGGCTCCCAGGCCGAACATACCTGCCATGATGCCGATCACGACGAACAGCGCAAGGCCCATGGGCGTTTTGTGGACCGTCCACTCCACGTCCTTGCCGAGCGACTCTTCGCGGTAGATACCCATGATCCCGAGGCTCTGAGACAGCGCATCCGGCTTCGGCACAACGGGAAAATCCGATTTCCTGGCCGTTGCCATGATGACCACGATGAAAAGGATGGTGGCGCCAAGAAGGGTGTTGATCACATTAGCGGAGAGCGCGAGACCGATCATGGCGCCGCCGATCGCTGCTGACGAGGCGATGAGCGCTACGGGAATGGCCAGCCGAAGGCTTGCCAGGTTCCGTTTGAGAAGACCCGGCCCGGCAGCCAGTGCGCCGGCAAGCGCCACAAGCAAACCGGCGCCCCTCACGAAGTCGATATGGAACGGGAAAAATCCGCCCACGATCGGCACGAACAGCACACCGCCGCCCACGCCGCCGAGCACCGCCAGGATGCCGAGGATGAACGTGACGATGAACAGGGCCACCGGCCAGACCCACCAGGGTGCGGCCGACTCGGGCACGGCAGACGGAATTGCCGCTGCAGCATGCGCATCCCCCTGCGCGGACCCTGTCAGAGCGGACACAGCGACCGGAGCAGGCGCAGCATCATACGCTGCAAACGACGCAGTGGCCGTAACAAGCGCAACTACTGCGAGCAACATCATGATTATGGTTCTTGAATAACGATGTGGCATTTCTTATTATTCCCTCCCTTTGGCTATTTAAATCACTTTACTGAAATATCGATACGCTATGGACAAGAGCATTGCATAATGCACATGCAGGTTTCATTTTTCACGGCTGATCATGTTATTATAATGATGCGGAAGTTGTCAAGAAAAATATACTCCTGCGCGGCATTGTCGCCATTAAAACATTCAGGCTGGGTATAAAAATAGCTTATGGTTCAGGGAGAAAACGAAGTTTTTTGGGGGTATTGATGGACTGGCACGACCAGCTTTAACCGCGGAGACACAGAGACGCAGAGAAGATCGTTATTATTTTTCAAAGTGCCGTTCTCCGCGCCTCCGCGTCTCGGCGGTGAATTCATTTGCGCTACACTGGCACTATCCGCTCGAAAATGGCGCGCACTCCCCCACTGGTCCGCTCGTACTCCAGAAGGAGCTTATGGCCGGCCGTCATAGCGTCATCGTCATAGCCCATCCGGCGTGCCAACGGGCGGAGCTTCTCAGCATCACGGCTGAGTTCGCTCGTCGCCTGGTTCGTCACAATCCTCATTCTGCTTTCAAGCAGGCGCATGAATCGGTAGGCCTGCGTTAAAAAGGAATAATCCTCCGAAACAACAAGCCGTTCCTTATGCAAGGCCCGCAGAGCATTCATGGTCCCCGGGACCCGCACCCAGGCATGCCTGCGTCCGTGCAAGAGCTGCAGATACTGCACCAGGAACTCGATGTCCACCAGACCGCCAACGCCCTGTTTTATGTTATAGAATCCTGGGTTTTCCTTGCCGACCTCTTCTTCCATTCTCCGGCGCATGGCACGAATATCGCGGGTCAGCGCAACCCGGTCCGCATCCTGGTAGATCAGGTCCTGGATCGTGCGGCAGAACTCCCGCCCGACCACGGGGTCCCCTGCGGCTGTGTGTGCGCGAAGAAGAGCCTGGCGCTCCCAGGTCTCTGCCTTGCTCGCATAGTAACTCTTGAAAGCTTCAACGCTCTGCACGAGCGGCCCCTTGGACCCGGTCGGCCGGAGCCGCGTGTCCACCCGGAACACATAGCCTTCCCGCGTAAGCGTCGAAAGATAAGCGATCGTCTTTTC
>JANPMZ010000199.1:0-2312 GCA_031427195.1 Nitrospirota bacterium | reverse complement strand
CAGAGAAATGCTCCAGATGGGCTTTGATAAAAAGACCGTGGAACGCGTGATCCGGCTCGTCGATTCCAGCGAGTACAAGCGCCGCCAGTCGCCGCCGGGGGTCAAGATCACGCCGAGGGGCCTGGGCAAGGACAGACGGTTCCCGATCACGAACCGATACAGAAGCTTTTAGATTCAGGGTCCGGGGTCCAGTAGCCAGGGGCCAGTTAAAATCCCGGGCCCTGTACCCTGTACTTTAGACCCTGGACCCTGTACCCTGGACCCTGTACCCTGGACCCTGAACCCTATGTCCATAGGCATTCTCTACATAGTCGCCACACCCATCGGGAACCTTGAGGACATTACCCTCAGGGCCATTCGTGTGCTGAAGGAAACGGACCTCATCGCTGCCGAGGACACGCGCCACACCAGACATCTGCTCGACCGCTACCAAATCGACACGCAACTCACCAGCTACCACGACCATAATAAGGAGGGAAAAGCGCCGGTCCTCGTTGCGCGCATGCTCGAAGGCAAAAGCGTGGCCCTCGTGTCTGACGCCGGCACTCCCGGCATATCAGACCCCGGCTATTTCCTTATCAACCTTGCCATTGACCAGAAGATACCCGTTGTCCCCATCCCCGGCGCAACCGCGGCCATTGCCGCCCTCTCCGTCTCCGGCCTGCCGACGGACCGGTTTATTTTCGAGGGTTTTCTCCCTGCCAAGCACCTGGCACGGCTTAAACGGCTCCAGGCTCTGGCAACAGAAGAGCGCACCATGATCTTCTACGAAGCGCCGCACAAGATCATCAAGGCAGTCGAGGACATGCTCGAAGTTCTCGGCGACCGCCATGCCGTCATTACGCGAGAACTGACCAAGATCCACGAGGAGGCCATCAGAGGAACCTTATCGGAGATCCTCAAGCGCCTGAACGAAGGCTCCATCAAAGGAGAATTCACCGTCATCGTGCATGGCGCGTCAGCAGAACCGCTGAAGCAGGATATCGATCCTGGTGAATATCTCAAGAACCTGATGCTGCACCGAGGACTGAGCAAGAAGGAAGCGATCGCGGCTACTGCGGAAGAGCTGGGACTGCCGAAGAAGGAAGTGTATAAGGAAAGTTTGAAGATAGTGGATGATAAAAACCGCTCATAGACGCCAATGAACGCGAATTTACTTTGAAGGATAAGCGGCTATCCATAAGTAGGCGTGGCTGCGTCATGCCGTCAGCACGCTGTACAAATACAGGTCGGCCGTTCCGCTCCAGTCACGCGTCCAGGACCTTTCGCACCATGCGCAGGAGTTCAACAGGGGACGCCGGTTTCGAGATAAAATGCAGGTCCTTGTCGAGAATGCCTTTTTTATGAATGACGTTTGCGGTATAGCCGCTCATAAACAGGGCTTTCATCGCGGGATGGGTCTTTCGGATTTCCGCATAAACTTCATTGCCGTTTTTTTTCGGCATTACCACGTCAAGGAGCAGGAGGCGGACGCTGTCTTCATTGCTCGCGAATTTGTTGAGCGCTTCCTCTCCATCTTCTGCTTCGATGACCGTATAGCCGTACTCCTCAAGCACGGTTTTCGTGAGTTTTCTGACGGCTGAATCGTCTTCCGCCAGCAGTATTGTTTCCACTCCGCCTATTATACTGGTACGTTCTATCGATAGTCTTTCTGTCTCTACCGCTGATTTAACAACGGGAAGATAGATTTTGAACGTTGTCCCCTTTCCTGATTCGCTGTAGACATTGATATAGCCCTTATGCTGCTTTATCATCCCATACACCATCGCAAGGCCGAGGCCCGTGCCTTTTCCCACCTCCTTGGTGGTAAAGAACGGTTCAAATATCCTCTTCCGGGTCTCCTCATCCATGCCTGCGCCCGTATCGGTCACGGAAATTACCGCGTATTCACCAGGTTCTCCATAGGCATGGGTCTTTATATATTTCTCATCCAGTTCCATGAGCGCGGTCTCAATGGTCAGAAGCCCGCCCTCGGGCATGGCATCCCGCGCGTTTGTCGCAAGATTCATCAAGACCTGCTCCATTTGCCCGCTGTCCGCCGATACGATTAAATCTTTATCGGCAAGCGCTGTCCTGAGTTCAATATCTTCTCCGATGATTCTCGACAGGAATCCCTCAACTTTCTTTATTATCTCATTGACATTGACGGGTCTGATGTTGAGTATCTGCTTTCTGCTGAAGGCAAGGAGGCTCTTGGTCAGATTGGCGGCCCGCTGCGATGCGGCAAGGATCTGTTCGGCATGGTGTTTCAACGGGTCGTCATCCCGCATTTTCATCCGCAGAATACTCCCATACCCGATTATCGCCGTAAG
>JANPMZ010000198.1:0-6430 GCA_031427195.1 Nitrospirota bacterium | reverse complement strand
GCGAAAACTCAAACAGGTTTATCACCTCTATCAATTCATCGAACCGCTTTTGAAAGAAGTCCAAGAGGACCACCCCGCAATCACCCTGGTCGACCACGGCGCGGGCAAGTCCTATCTGGGTTTCATTCTCTACGACCTGTTCTTTAAGCAGCAGGACAGCGGTTCTCGAATCTTCGGCATTGAAGCACGGGATGAACTGGTGGAGCGGTCCCGTGCCCTGGCAGAGCGTCTCGGGTTCCCCGGCATGGTCTTTCTGAATCAGTCCGTGGCAGAAACTATCGAGTCCGATGCCCTGCCGGAAACAATCGATGTTGTGACCGCTCTGCATGCCTGCAATACCGCCACAGACGATGCAATCCATTTCGCCCTGAAGAAAAAGGCAAAGTTCATCGTGCTGGTGCCCTGCTGCCAGGCTGAAGTGGCCGCGGTGCTCAGGAAGAACAAGGGCCAGGCGCTGGCCGAGAGCAGCCTGACCGAAATCTGGCGGCATCCGCTGCACACGCGGGAATTCGGCAGCCTGATCACCAATGTGCTGCGCTGCCTGGAACTGGAGGCGCACGGGTATCAGGTTAACGTGACGGAGCTGGTGGGGTGGGAACACTCGATGAAAAATGAACTGATCATCGCGGTCTACAAGGATCTGCCGCGCCGAAGGCCGACCGAGCGCCTGCATGAAGTGCTCAGTACATTGGGGCTTGAAGAGCTTGGCTGGCGATTTTCCGCTGGCAATGGTTGATGGTTACGTAAAAAGCTTTTTAACCGCGGAGACGCGGAGGCACAGAGAACGACCATTTTCTTTCAACATGACTTTTCTGCGTCGCTTAGAAGCGCCTACTTCTGGCTCAGCGCCTCCGCGGTGGATTTTTAGTTTTTCTGTCCTTTGCATTCTCATTTCCCTCTCGTTAATTTTTTGCCATTTTCGTCCAGTTATTGTACCTTCTTTTTCAAGTTGAGCATGTTTTGCGGCAGTGGAGGCGATCCAGGTGGAACGCAGCGAACGGTTCGGGAACGCGGGCAGGGTCATCAAGATCGGGTTCTGGGTCAACGCAGGGCTCATGATCATGAAACTGCTTGCCGGTTATTTCGGCAAGTCGGAAGCAGTCTTTGCCGACGGCCTGGAAAGCGCGGCCGATTTCATCGCCCTGGGGTCGAGCATGATCGCCCTGAGCATCGGCAGCCGTCCCTTTGACGATAAGCACCCCTACGGGCACGGCAAGGCCGAAAGCATTTCCGCCATCATCGTGTCCCTGGTCATCTTCTCGACGGGCGGATGGATCCTGGTCCGGTCGCTCCATATGATCATCGACGGCGTGTACGAGGTCCCGACAGCAATGGCAGTGGCTGCGGCCTTCCTCACCATAATCATCAAGGAAGCCTTGTACCGCTATTCGGAAAAGGTCGGCACGAAACTGGGAAGCCCGGCTGTCCTCGCCGTGGCCAAGGACCACCGGAAAGACGCCATCACCTCCGTCAGCACGCTCGTTGGCGTCACCGGCGCTTTCTTCGGGCTCACCGTGCTGGACCCCATTGCCGCGGGGATCACCTCGCTCTTTATTTTTCACATCGGCTATGAGACCTTCGTGGGCGCAGCGCATGACCTCATGGACGGCAGGCCTGCCGACGATTGTGTCGAAGGCATCAGGCTGCTTGCCGGAGGCGTGGCAGGCGTCGAGCATGTGCATGAGATCCGGTGTCGCCGCTCGGGCCAGTACCTGATCGTGGACCTGAAGCTCGACATGGACCCCCAGATGACCGTGCGGGAGTCCCATGCCATCGCCACGTCCGTCAAAAAGCTCATCTTCGAACACTTCCAGAACGTCGGGGACGTCATGATCCATGTCAATCCCCATGAGGACGATCATCAGGACCTGATCCGGCTGTAATGCCTGGCAGGACAAGCCGGAACCGAAGCGTTATCCTGCTTAAATTACTCAATCAGAACGTCATTCCCGCAATGATGCTGAGCGGGAATCCAGTCATTATTTATTGACATCGCTGGCTCCCCGATAGAAGCCTCGGGGATGACGAACTGGCGGTACGTCAATACTATTTGGGACAAAGACCGCCTCTGTGTCCGCACGCAAAAAAAGGATAGCCCCAACAGGGCTACCCTTTCGATATAAATAATCTTCCCGATCCGCGCTTCTGCGAGAGCGCAGGACCTTCTCAGTCGTCCGTCTTCGGCACCACGTTGCCGTAGGTCTGGCCGAATTGGTTCCCGGCGGTTACTCCCGCCTCCTGCAGCATCCGGTCCTTCGTGTTCTTGACCAGCTCGTTCGGCACGGAGAGCGACCCCGCCACTTCCGCAAGGGACTTGCCTTTGCCGAAGTGCAGGTCGGCGATCATGATCTTCAGAAAATCCGCCTGGATCACTGTTTCCAGTTCCTTATCAGCGACGGCATAGCTCTCATAGGCCTGGCGCAGGTCCTTTCCAGCGGCTATCGCTTCACGGTATTTATTCACCGCTTCTTCGTAGATCTTGTCTTCCTCAGGCGTGAACTCCTTGAAAAGGAATTCAGGCATATCGGCTTTTTTGGCTTTTTCTTTTTGACGTTTTTTCATCGCTTCTTCCTTATCTTGTATTCTGATTCCTGCATCCTGTTTTATCTCACATCATTCGTTTCTCTTTCGGCCTTCGCTCCGGCACCTGTCGGTGTTCGATCGCCCCCTCGTTCCAGGCAACGGAAACGTAGAGCCCGCAGAAGCAGCTTCCGAATTCCTTGATATCGGGGTCGCGGTAAACGCAGGGGCAGACGATGTCCGCATCCTTCTCTTTTACTCCGAAGGCAAGTCTGCAGGGGCAGGAACGATAGCCGTAGCGGGCCTCGTTGGTGAGCAGTCCCTGCAGGATATCCATCACAAAGGGTTTATCCTTGTTCAGGCGTATGCCCTGCGATTCGGCATACCTGGATAAAATAGTGTAAAGTGTCTCAGGAGTCATGGCAGTTTCAAGGCCTTCTTCAGTTTCTCTTCGTTAAAGCCCACGATGACCGTATCGTTGATGCAGATGGTGGGAAAGCTGCAGTCCGGATTGAGCTTTCTCAGTTCGTCCATGATCCGTTCCCGTTCAGCGCCGGAGAGGAGGTCCACATCAACGGTCTCCGTCTCGATATCGTTGTCCTGGAAAAAACGCTTGCTCCGCATGCAGTGAGAACAGGTGCTGAGCGTGTACAGTTTGATCGATGTTTTTGGCCCCATATCCGCCTCCCCGATGAAGAAGCACAGTATACAGTATAACATGCCGGCCAGAAGCGTGCAAACAAATTTGAAGCGAATATCCAGGTCGGCAGCAGCTCTGCTATAATTAACTCATTGTTTCCGCAGGAAGGAAATGTCCAGCAGGAGGTGTTCCCATGGTCCGGAAACTGCTTTATCTTATGGTTATCCTCGCACTGTCCGCCGGGCTTGAGAGCTGCAGCCGCTCTGACGAACCGCGCAAAGTGAACCTTGAAAAAAGAGAAGCAAAGACGGTCAAAACTGCCGAGGGACACGCCGACCATATCCGGATCGCGGTGGGCGGCATGATTACGCCCAAGGAAGGTTTCGGTTACTACAAGCAATTCCTTGATTATATAGGCGAAAAACTTGGTATGCGTGTGGATTTTGTAGACCGTGAAAATTATGCAGAGATCAATGCATTGGTGAGCTCCGGCAAGGTCGATGTGGCTTTCGTCTGCGGCGGCCCCTACGTTGACGGCCATGCAGCTTTTGGCATGGAGCTGCTGGCAGCTCCCCAGGCCTATAACGGCACGGTCTATTACTCCTATATCATCGTGCCAGCGGACAGCCCCGTAAAAAACTTTCAGGACCTCCGGGGAAAGAGCTTTGCCTTTACCGATCCCCTGTCGAACAGCGGAAAACTGGTGCCCACCTACATGCTCGCCAGAGCGGGACAGACGCCAAAAAGCTTCTTCGGCAAGGTTGTTTACATGGGTTCACACGACAAGTCCATCAAGGCGGTTGCAGAGAAGCTCGTGGACGGCGCTGCTGTTGACAGCCTCATCTGGGAATATGATAATCTCAAGAGCCCGGAATTTACCGCGAAGACGAGGATCATTGAAAAATCCCCGCCCTATGGGATCCCGCCGGTCGTTGTCCGCCCCAACATGGACCCGCAGCTGAAGGAAAAGATCAGGGCTGTTTTTTTGAACGCCCATAAGGACGCGAAAGGCCGGGAGATCCTTAACCATATGATGATCGACCAGTTCGTGCTGCTCGATGACCGTGCCTATGATTCGATACGGGAAATGAAGTCCTTCATGGACAAGCAGGCTGGGCAGGGGAAGGTAAAGAGCAAGTAATGTCTATGCGAAATCTCAGGTTGCGCACGAAATTCATTCTGGTTCTCCTGGGGATGGTGGTCGTGATGGGGGTGTCGCTGGTCCTCTTCACCAAGACCGTCCTCTATCAGAAACTGCATGTCACCCTGGAAAAGCGCGGGTTCTCCCTTGCCAGAACTATAGCGCGCGACAGCGTCAATCCTGTATTGACCGAGAATTTCCTTGACCTTGCGCTGATGCTCAGGGAGGTTAAGAGCGAAGAATCGGATATTGAGTATATCTATGTCCGGAACGCGCGGGGCAAGGTCGTGGCGCATACCTTTGGGAACGGGTTTCCCGTTGACCTGTACCAGGAAGATTCAGGCGATGCGCGCAGCAATGGCCTCTATTCCATCCGGCATCTGAGCACCGAGCGCGGCGAGGTCCACGAATTCATTGTGGCTCTGCTGAAAGGTGGAGCAGGGACCGTGCATCTGGGAATATCGCAGGCGTCGGTAAACCGAGACATCAAAGACATCATGGCCATGTTCCTTGGCGCCATTACGGCGCTCTTTCTGGCAGGAAGCGTCGTGGCGATTCTGTTCGGCTCATCAGTGACAAAACCGCTTCATCTGCTGGCAGTCGCGGCAGAGGCCTTGGAGCGCGGAGATATGCAGGCACGGGCCCCGGTTCGCTCAAATGACGAGCTGGGGCAGCTGGCCGCGACCTTCAACAGGATGGCCGAAACGCGGATGCAGTTCGAGGACGCCCTCCTGGCCGGTGAAAGGAAACTGCGGAACATTACTTCAAATCTGGCTGAAGGCATTTATGTTCTCGACCAGCAGGGGAAGATCACGTTCATGAATCCCGAGGCGGAGCGCCTTCTGGGCTGGACCAGGGACGAGCTGAACGAAAAGGGCGCCCATGACCTTGTCCACTACCGTACAGCGGACGGAACTCTCCTGCCACTCGAAGCTTGTGAGATGCATAATGTGGTCTTGCGCGGAAAGAACTTTACGTCTGACGATGAGGTGTTCGTGCGAAAGGACGGTACAATGTTCCCGATCTCGGTCGTTACCAGCCCCATCTGGGAAGAGGGGAAAGTAGTTTCCGCCGTGACCGCCTTTCGCGATATCAGCAGCCAGAAAGAGCTGGAGCTGGAGCGTTCGCAGCTCATTCTTGCCTATGAGGACGCCCTGAACAACATCAAGACGCTCAAGGGCCTGGTGCCGATCTGCGCATCATGCAAAAAGATCCGCGACGACAAGGGATACTGGAACCAGATAGAGGTTTATATCAGCGAACATTCAGAGGCGGAATTCAGTCACGGCATATGCCCGGATTGTGCGAAAAGGCTGTACCCCGATTTCGTCAAGGAAAAGTGAACAACAACGCCTTGTCATGGCCAAGAGCATCTCTGGTTGTAGTCCGTGATTCACCATCAAATAAATATTAAAACCTCGTTGGCCCTGTGGTTGCATTGTGTTAGGATAATTCTGCTAACAAAATCCAACACCAACGAGGTGAAGAATTATGGCGCAAAGAGGTCTTCCCTATGAATATGAGCTCGAAGAGGGCAAATCGGGACTGACTGCGATGGGGGGACTACCCACCTATCTGGGAGACTCATGGATAACAAAGCGGATGAAGGCAATACGCTTTGGGTTAATAAATATAGCGGGGCGGGTGATGGATCATGCACGTAGGTTACTGGTACGGATATCGGAAAATCATCCATCGGGCAGGCTGCTGATAGAGGCACGTCAGAGAATTGCCCTCCTCAGGGAATCTTCCGGCTAAAGCAGAGGTGTGCCGACAAAACAGTTTCTCAGAAAGACAGCTTAAGGGATAGGTGCGTCTTATTCCAGTATTTTTGATGGCACTTGGCGGGTTTTGACGTTCGGTATCGACACGGCTAAGATACTTTTCACAAAATGAACCCGACGAAAGCTTAAAAAATACCTGCCACTGGGGGTTCACTTGTTTTGATGGTGGATTGTGGGAACCTGCTGTATTTGATTTTTTCGAAATCAATGCTATAATGTCACATGAATTCCATCAAAAACGTGCTCATCTCTGTGGCCCTAACGTTCTGCTCGCTTACCCAGGCCTTCGCTGAAACTCCCACCAGCCTTATCATCGAACACGGTCCGCGGAACACCAAAAAGATC